>NZ_JBFTHS010000106.1:0-5119 GCF_056394365.1 Lysinibacillus sp. 10T31 | reverse complement strand
TTGTAAAGAAGTCTTAGAACTGCTAATTTTTCATCTTTTGAGTGGTTACTTCGAGCCATAAAAAAATGCCCCCCTAGATAAACAGATTTTTATTTTTTAATCTGTCTACCTAAAGGGGAGCATATCAAATACTAGAGGTGATCTTCATCAAACTTTATTACAAATTATCAATCTTTATTATAAACGATCAATTTTTTTTACAAAGCTGTATTTAAAATTATTGCTTTCTTTGTATAGTCTTGTGCACTCTTACCATTAAAATCATTATCATATCTTTCAAAGTGATCTTCAAGCGTTTATTGATTACCCCTATAAATTTAGCACCGGAACATGTTTAAACAATGTATCGATACTCCCGTTTGTATCATACACGCCCGGTTATTTACATCCATTCATCATACTTTAATTTTCGCGCATGGTTATACAATCGTGCATACAGCTGTGTCTGATGGGGACTGTCATGTCCTAATAGTACTTGAATACTTTCCAATGGCATCCCCTTAATTGCTAATTGCGCAGCAAATGTATGCCGTAATGTATGGGGTGTAATAGGAAAATCTAATGCCTTCGAATAGGTTTTAAATTTTTTTTGAATAGTCCTTATACATGCTGGCCCCGTCCTAGTTGTATTTACAAAGACAAAGGGCAACTTATCGCTGCGATCTTCTAAATATACCCGAAGATGTTCTTCGCAAGCCCTCGTAAATAATACAATACGTGCTTTCTTTCGTTTCCCATTCGGAATATGAATCAAACGTTCTGACCAATCTATATCTTCTATTTTAATAGCAACTAATTCTCCAATACGAATACCTGTCGCATATAAAACCTCAATCATTGCTCTTTCCTGCATACATTTTTCCACATGTTTCCTTAGCCTTAACAACTGTTCTGTCTCTAAATAATGTGGAAGTGTCTCCTCTACTTCTGGAAAAGGAATAAATAACACTGGATTATGCGTTATAAGCTTTTCCTCTAAGCAGTATTTATAAAATAACTTCACACCAGCCAACTTTGTTTTTACTGTCACAGGTTTATACTCTTCCTTATCTAAATAGGTTAACCAGTTTCGAATATCTTTTGTTCTAATTTCATCAAATGGTTTATCACAGTAGGCAAGTAATTGTCCAACTGCCTTCTGATAAAGATCCACAGTCTTTACATCCAAACGAAAGCTGTAATCATTCACAAATTTTTTAAGGCATATATTTGAAGTTATCATCCTATGTTCTCCTTATCCCATATACTTTCTATAAAGAGCAATAATCTCTCTTTTAGGTAATCGCGCATAAATGCGTGTGGTATCTACATTTGAATGTCCCAATTCCTCCGCAATGAAGGATAGCTCGGCTCCCTTACTTAATAATTCAGTTGCAAAGGTATGGCGTAATCGATGTGGATGTAATCTCGTAGACAGTCCAGCCTCTTTTCCCATCTGATTAACTATTATCTGTATCCTTCTAGTCCCTATTCGTTTACCCTTTGAGTTTACAAAAAGAGCCTTACTCGTCATTCGTTGAGAAGCAAAGTAACGTTCAAGAAGAACAGCGCACTTGTCAGAAAAGTGCACTTCACGAATCTTTTTTCCTTTTCCAATTACGTGGGCTGTACGATTTTCGAGGTCCATATCTTCTCTGTTTAGTTGGTTTAATTCTCCGACTCGACAACCTGAACTCAGCATAAATTCAAGCATCGCTTGATTTCTCAAAGAAGTCTTCTCCGATTGTTGGCGTGTTTTAGCAATATCCCCTTTCTCCAAATATTTAGGAATAGGCTGAGGAAGACGTGGAAACCATCTACTTTTGATAGGTGAATTTACTATATACTCTTCTTGCACACAAAAAGTATAAAAAGAGGACAATACACTCAAACGTAATCGAAGCGTTGTTTCTTTTACATGTCCTTCATGTTGTATAAACCATTGTTGAATTTCATCGGATGTAAGAGATGAAAACTGTTCGTTCGTATTGCCAAAGAAACGTTCTAAAAAACAACGATATAATACAATTGTTCTTTGACTACGATTAGCTAATTTTAAACTTAACAAAAAGTCACCGATAATCTCATGATTCTTAGCGTTCGGTAGTGTTTTGCTCAACTCCCAATATTTATCCATAATAGGTTCTCCTTTTTCACCTTATTGGTATCGATCGTATTGTTTTTTCCGTGCAGACTCCATTAATCGCGTGTAAATACGTGTAGAATTGATATTGACATGGCCCAGTAATTCTTGAATATAACTTTGGGGCATGTTTTTTTCTGCTAAATGTGCAGCAAACGTATGCCGCATAGTATGAGGCATCACTTTAAATCCCAATGTATTCGAAAAAGTTTGGAATTTTTTCTCGGCAAAAATACGGCTTAATCGTTCGACTCGTTGATTCGAAAAAAGAAATACACTTTCTATATTGCGAAGTTCAAGGTACGTTTTTAAGCGTTCCGCACAATCGTGTGTGAACAACACAAAACGTTCTTTATTCCCCTTTCCTTTTCGTATCCAAATTTGCCTCGTTTCCCATTTTATATCTTCTAACTTGATATTTAACAATTCACTAATTCTTACGCCTGTTGTATATAATGTTTCTATAATTGCCCTATCTCTTAAATTCTCCCTGGTCAGCTCTTGGAGTAGTACGACTTGTCGTTTGCTTAAATAATAAGGAAGAGAGTCATCAATTTTCGGTGTATGCACAGTGAGCGTTGGGTTTTTATTTATTGTTTTTTCTTCCATACAATACTGATAAAATGATTTAACACCCGTCAATTTTAAGCGAATTGTACGAGGTTTAAGTCCTTTTTCTTCCATTGAAGCAAGCCAAGTCCGAACATCTGTAGCTTTCACACAATCATAATTCTTTTCACAAAACGAAAAGAATTGGGTAAGAGAAATCCTATAGCTCCGAATGGTCTCTTTACTAAAGCGAGCTTGGTAATCATTAAAGAAAGCCTCTTGCATTTCAAAATTCATCTTGATCAACCCCATTTCTATCCCATTATGTTTTGATACGCTAATATCATGTCTTCTGTTGGAATACGTGCATAGACTCGAGTCGTATTTATATTGGTATGGCCCATTTCATCGGCTATAAATTCGAGGTCAGCCCCTTTTCCTAACATGTTAGTCGCAAATGTATGTCGGCAACAATGCGGATGTAATGATTGTTTTAAACCTGCTTGTCTACCAAGCCTTGTTGTAATCTTATAAATTCCATTTTGTTGCAGTGGATGTCCAAACTTATTTAGAAATAGCGGTTCTGCGGGATCACCAGATCGGGTTTGTAAATAGTCTTTTAATATCAATGCGCACTCTTCCGAAAAATGGACTTTTCGTATCCTTTTACCTTTTCCTTTAACTTCAGCAGTTCGCCGGTTCATATCAACATCTTGTATAGTTAATTGAATAACCTCTGATCTACGACATCCTGAAGAGAATAAGAACAATACAAGTGCTCTGTCCCGGAGGGTTAAACGTTCTGCGGATATTTTAACTCGAGCATACTCCTGTTCATTAAGGAATTTGGGCAACGACTGCGGTATCTTCGGTCTCCAACGCTTCTTCATAAGCATCGTACTTAAATATTCCTCAGCAAGGCAAAAATTAAAAAAAGAAGAAAGAGTAGAAATTACCTGATCTAATGATCTTTCTTTTTTACCAATTGAATACGAATTTAACCAATTTAGAACATCATCAGATGTTAAGTCATCAATAGGAATAGAGCATTCCATTAGGAATTTTTCTAGTATTGAACGATATTTGGAAACAGTTGCTTCAGCTTTATTTGCTAATTTTAAACTTAACAAATATTCGTTCAGAATTATTCTCGTTTGTGTGGGAATGGCTTCTTGTTCGCTGATCCAATACTTTTTTGATGTTTTCATAAAAGTAACCTCTCTTTCATGAATCTGTACTAAATCTATTTTTATCTAGTATTTCTTTTTTTAAACGTCTAATTTTCATATTTTTTAATTTTTGATTTTTCTAGTAAATTATCGAATTTGATTAAGTGTCCGATACCCTATATTAAATTCCATTCTGAAAGTGTATTAAATTGTTCGAATCTAATTCAGATAATGCCTGTTATTCCGTATTCCAAAAGAAAAGCCCCGTAGAGATTTCTCACCACAGAGCACTAAAAATAATTATTGACATTTGACATGAGAAAACCGTAGCAAATGTTAATTGGTTCACTGAATCTTAAGCTTAATGTTTTGTTCCCAAGTCTGTAACACCATCTACAGTAGGAAGAGTTGAATCTACTGGTGTAAATCTAGATTCTTTAATCTAATTTCTTTATCTCCAGCTTTAACATTTCCGAAAGTTAAGTTTGGTTACAAACGGTGTATTTGGAGCTGTAGTATCTAAAGTTAAAGTTACTGATTTACCATCTTCTGATAAAGTAGCAGTTTTAATAACCTTTCCTTAGATTTCATAGTTTTCATAGTTTTCAGCATCAGTTGCAGTAGTTTTTTCAACTTTACAGTCAAATTCAGCTATAACTATCCTTAAGATTAGTTGTAGCTGAATTTTGAATAAAAAAATAAACCCCATGGGCAGATTTCGTCTGAAGGCACCCCATTTCATCATAAGGTGAGTCATACAGTTCATTAGAACCATAAATTAGACATATATTTTTCGTAAAACTTTCTTCTTTATATATTTTCAAATAAGCCTAACTCCGCAATGGGAATAAATAATTAGGTAATCCTTGAGGTATTTTAAGTCTCCATCTTTTTTTCATTACCATGTTTTCTAAATACTCTTCCTCTAGACAAAATTGAAAAAAAGAAGAAAGAGTTGATAAAAAGAGATTTAATGTTTTCGTATTTTTGCCAGCTGAAAACTTATTCAACCATGTAAGTACATCCCCCGATGTTAATTCTCCCAAAGAAACTAAACACTCCGAAAAGAATCTCTCTAGTATCCATCGATATTTTGTAATAGTGGCTTCTGCTTATAAATGTCAACACCAATATGTACATTTTTGCTCGTTTAAGGATGTACAAAATTACTCGTTTTCCGAGGTTAAATGATGCTTTAATCGGTATGAATCACCGACGATTGTGACAACGCTTGCGTGATGTAAAATACGATCTAAAATTAAAATACGATCTAAAATCG
>NZ_JBFTHS010000105.1:0-5207 GCF_056394365.1 Lysinibacillus sp. 10T31 | reverse complement strand
CTGTTCGCTCGACTTGCATGTATTAGGCACGCCGCCAGCGTTCGTCCTGAGCCAGGATCAAACTCTCCATAAAAGAAATTTGATTAGCTCAAATTGTTTTGCTGGCATCATGTTTGATGTCCAAAATTTTGTTTCGTTCACTAACTCAARGTTAGYTACTAAAAACTTTATTGATTACGTTTTGCTTGTTCAGTTTTCAAGGTTCATTAGTTCGTCACATTTAAGTGACTTTCTATACTTTAACATGTTGTTAACTCTATGTCAACCATTCATGTTTGTATTTTTTAAATTGTTGTTTGTTTCGTAACAACGTTTATAAATATATCACCTTAATATTAAGTTTGCAAGTGAATTATTAAAGTAAAACTATTCTAAATAAATCAATTGCGCCTCGGCAAAATTGCGTCCGAAGGCTTTAACTTCTTTCAGCAGCTGTTTGTACACCTGCTGAAAGAAGTTAAAAGGAGTTTCTTCTATAATATATAAATCAACTTCACCACATAAACTCTTATATGCTTCTATTGAAAAGTGCCTCTACAAAAACGGCCCTTTCCGATTATTTTAACTTGCTCTGATTTCTCTCATTAATTGCTCCCCTTTTTCTCCGGAAGAATTTAATGCAGTTTAATTACCATTAAGATCGTTTTATATATTAACTAGCTTTAAATTCTCCAATAAGAAAAACACCTGCAATCGTTAGTTTCGTTTTCTAACAATTGCAGGTGCTGTTTATATTTCGATTTGTGTATTTATTATTAGCGTACCCAGATAAAGTATGCAAGGAAGACAAAGAATAATCCGTACATCATAGGGTGAATTTCTTTTTTTCGACCTGCTAAAAGCATAGTTATTGGATAGAATACAAAACCTATTGCAATACCAGTAGCAATTGAGTAACCAAGAGGCATCATTATTACTGTAAAGAAAGCAGGTACTGCAATTTCAAATTTATCCCAATCAATTAAACGTAATGAAGATACCATCAGAACACCAACAATAACTAGAGCTGGCGCCGTTACTGCTGGAGTAACCACAGCAAGTAATGGTGAGAAGAATAATGCTACCAAGAATAGCATTGCCGTTACAACAGCAGAGAAACCTGAACGAGCACCTGCTGCTACACCAGATGTTGACTCAACATAAGCTGTAGTTGTTGATGTACCAAATAGAGAACCGATCGTTGTTGCAAGAGCATCCGCCATTAATGCACGGCTTGCACGTGGTAATTTATTATCTTTTACTAATCCTGCCTGTGTCGCAACTGCCATTAAAGTACCTGCTGTATCAAAGAAATCTACAAACAAGAACGTTAAGACAACTACTAAAAATTTAACATTTAATAATGAACCGAAGTCATGGAAAATTGGATCTAAAGCTACCATAAATGTAGAGTCCACACTCGGAATTGCTGAAACAACTGCTGTAGGAGGTTCAATAACACCTGTAATCATACCAACAATCGCTGTTACAACCATCCCTAGGAAAATACCAATACTACGTAGTTTAATAATAAGAATAATTGAAAGGACAATCCCGAATACAGCTAGTAAAGTTGCACCAGTGAATGTTCCTAAAGTCACCAATGTAGCTGGGCTAGCGACTATAATGCCTGCTCCTTGTAAACCTACAAAAGTTATAAATAAACCAATACCTGCTGAAACTGCATATTTAAGTTGTACTGGAATTGCATTAATTACTGTTTCACGAATACCTGTTAACGAAAGAATGATAAAGATAACCCCTGAGAAGAAAACACCTGTTAAACCAGTCTGCCAAGGAATACCGTAAGCTCCAACAACAGTGAAAGCAAAGAATGCATTTAAGCCCATACCAGGAGCAAGGGAAATTGGGAATTTAGCGAATATACCCATAATCAGAGAACCTACTGTTGCTGCTAATGCTGTAGCTACGAATACAGCACCTTTATCCATTCCTGCATTTTCTAACATACCAGGGTTAACAGCTAAAATGTAAGCCATGGCAAGGAATGTAGTAATACCACCTATTATTTCTCGGCGATAATTAGTTCCTAGTTCATCGAACATGAAATACTTTTTCATTTTAAAGAAATCCTCCGTATGGTCGTCTTCAATATCGAAAACAAAAAAGACACACTGACTACTCTACTAGTCGCATGTCTACGATACATTTCAACACAGTTATGTGAGAAATTAATTAGTGTCTATACATTGGTATATATAACTAAAATCGTAGTCAAGTTATTTACGGTAACTTGGTAGAAACTCACGGGCCTTATCCCCGACATTATACGACGACATATTTAATTTACAATCGTAATATATCATTTCACTTTTCAGATTTCAACCCTATTTCCGAACATTTTTCACAAAAGTTATACGAAAGTTCGTGTAAAATTCTTTTTTAATGTTCACATTTTAAGAAATCGTTGCATAAATAGGTCAGGACTGAACGTTTTAAAATAAAAAATCCCCTAGGATTCATTCGAATTCTAGAGGATTTCAACTTCTTTCAGCAACGTTTTATGTAGCGAAAGCAAAGCGACAGCTACAATTATGCCGAGGGATAATTGATTACAGCGATTACAGGAGAGCTCCCTTGATCCCATATGTTTAATTCATCACTTTACTTTGCAAGAGTTGAATTCTTTTTTCTAATTTTTGTTTCCAATCTTCTGCTAATGCATCAACTGCTTGTATACGTTTCATCGCAAGTGCGTCTTTGTTTTTAAAATACACTTCGTTGCAATGTAAAACTGAAATACGTTCAGGGTGCTTTTCCACTAATTCAATTTTTGAATCTGCACAGATTGTCCCTTCTTCTAGTACACGAGCAAGGAAGCCTGTATAACCTGTTTCAATTAAACGTTTGAGTAATATGTTCGCCTCAGTATATTTATCAATCGTACTACAAGGTACACGTCCTTGGGTAACTTGGATGACAGCATCACCTATTTTATAAATATCACCAATGCAAATTTCCGCTTCCAACATATTCGTTACTGTTAAGTTTTCACCGAATGCTGCTGTCGGCAACGGTTTACCAAGTTCCTGTTCCCATTGTATGTAATGCTCCGCAGGATATAAACAAACGGCACGGTCAGGACCGCCATGATGTTTTTTATCTGCTACATCGTCCCCCTCAAATCCACGAACGGACAAATATACTTCTTGTACTTTTCGTTTTTCAATCCCTGTAATCATTGAGCGCCCATTACTATAATGCAACTCTTTCGGCATACCAATAGCAAGTGTGTGAATCATCGCTATATTTTTTTCCATTTCTGTCCCCCCTAAACTAAACAACTACATAGAGTCCTATTTATATTCATTAGTTTACTATACCTAACGCTTCGAAAGTATTATCCTTAAAGAAAGAATTTCAAGGTCTGTAATATATTGCAGCTTAACATCCTCTACTTTCCCAATCCCTAATTCCATAAAAACATACACTCATATACAAAAAAGAGTGGAATTTTCGGATACTTGAAGCACCACAAACCTTTCGGCACTCCATATCCGACCTCACACTCATCCCACACCTGAAGGATTGGGCTTTCCTGTTTGGAAAATCTGTAACAAAGCCTTTTTTTTTTGCAACAAAACGAAAAATCATCGTAAGTTCTGAGAAGTGTTGCTACGATTAAAACAGAAAGGAGATCCACATGAAATTCAACTACATTTGGAAAAACAATCAATCATCTTCTGAAATTGAGATTATCAGTAATCCATCGAATAAAGAATTGCTTTCTACAATTGAGCAGCATTTTTTTCAATCTATAACATTAAGCGCAACAGATTTCAAAACAAATCGGCAGGTTATGATTGAACTCAATGACATCGAAGTAATTGAAGCATCTGGTCATTTTACCAAAGTCTTTTTAATAGATGGTACAGAGCTATTGTTGAATAAGATTTTAAAAGAATTATCTTACTTGGAGTCTTTCGGATTGGTTAGAATCAATAATTCAATGATTTTGAATTTGAAGCAAATACGCTCATTTGCTTCGGGAAGTCACGCTAGATTGGAAGTTATTACAAAACAACAAAATAAGTATATTGTCAGTAGACATTATGCAAAATCTATTAAGGAGAAATTGATATGATAAAAGACTTAAAAAATAGCTTTTTATACGTTTCATTTTTGGGGTTGATTTGGATTGTTTTCTTAATTACTATTTTTAATCTTCACGAAGAAACAGTCAACTTTCTTTACATTTGGAATTTAATTGGTATTAGTGTTCTGATGGGGATTGTTTTTGGTATAGCTTATCCATATTTGTGGAATTACTCAACATTAAAAGTAACATCTAAAATTACTATTAGTACTTTTTTGAATTTCTTCTGTTGCTTAGGAAGTGTATATCTTTTTTCACTGAAAGCATTTGTAATTATCAAACCTTATTTATTGCTAATTTTATTGATAACGTTGATTGGTCATATCATCGGATTTTATTTTTTCTCAAAATATGAAAATAAAAAAATAGCGGATAGTTTGAATAGATCGCTTGAAAATTAAGGAGACTGAAATGAACCTCAATACTAGCTTACAAGTACTATTAAACGATATTGCTCAGAAACAAAAGAAGGGGCTTCCTTTTATAATGGCCTCAATATTTATTTGGGGAGTTATCACAATAATCGCGTTGCTACCTTTAGATTTAATGATAAAAAATATTGGTATTTTATCTTGTGGTGCATTGCTGTTTCCTGTTTCAATTCTTTGTGCCAAAATATTAAATGTTGATTTATTTTATAAAGAAAATCCATTGATTAATGGACTATTGATTGCAACAAACAATCAAATTTTATATTTAATTATTTGTATTCTTCTATTACTTAAAGCACCTATGTGGGTCTTACCTGTATATGCAATTATTTACGGTGCACATTTGTTACCATACTCATTCTTTTATCAATCAAAAAATTATCGATATAGTTCAATATTTATTTGTATAGCTATTTTGATAAGTATAATTTTCTTCCATTTAAATATTATTTTTGTCCCTCTTATCGTAGAAATTGGTGTACTTTTCTTATTTTTAATGCTAAAAAAAGAAATTAAAAGCTAGTCTGAAAAAAATTAAAGTGTACCCTTTGTAAAGGACATTTTGAAAAAAAGCTAGGC
Organism: Lysinibacillus sp. 10T31; assembly: GCF_056394365.1. Lineage (NCBI taxonomy): Bacteria > Bacillati > Bacillota > Bacilli > Caryophanales > Bacillaceae > Lysinibacillus > Lysinibacillus sp. 10T31. Next base: position 101 of record NZ_JBFTHS010000105.1, on the reverse strand, counting down.
GACTTTTTGAAGCTGCTGTCTGTATTTTGCAGGCGGCAGCTTTTTCAAGTTCCATTGCCCTCGATAATGGTTGTAATACATCATATAACTTTTCACTTCTC
>NZ_JBFTHS010000104.1:0-5957 GCF_056394365.1 Lysinibacillus sp. 10T31 | reverse complement strand
CATTTAGGATACCTCTCGAATTGTAAGCTAGTTGATTTGATGTTGGCGACCATTTAATTTGACTTGTTTCAATTGATGGATACGGTTGATAGCTTTCCTTTTTCTTTAAATCATAAATATACAGATACGTTTTTTCTCCATTCTCGTTACCTGCTAAATAGGCAATATACTGACCATCTTTTGACCACTTTGGAGAGGATACATAGCGACCTGTTGTAAGCTGTATTTCTTTATCTCCCTCCTTCATCCATAGCTGATGATTTCGTATATAAGCAGCTTTAAGAGGAACTTCAGCAGAAGCATCTATTGAATGATTAAAACTAACGAATAGTATTAATAATAAAATTCTAATTGTCATTTATCACACCTCTCCTTTTTTTCCTTTTCTCGACGATATTGTTTCCAAACATTGTTCAATTATTCTGCCCCTTTAGTTGAACAAGAAAAAGATGGGATCTCTGTGGAATCCCATCTTGAAGTAGAAGTACATTTATTCACAAACTTTGCTCTTTATTTGATTGTTAACTGCAATGCTCTATTTTAAAACTGTCTCGGCTGGGGTAAATGCTTCCCATTGATTATATTTCGTAGTTATTGATGAAATAAACCAATACTCTCTAAATGGTTCTAAATTCTTTTCCACGATTATAATCTTCTGCCCACCACCAAAATCTCCATATGATGCCCATAAATCGTATTTAACGGTATACCGCATTTTGGATTCGCTAAGCTTTTCTACTTTGGTAAAACGAAAGTTACTAACCGAAGGGCTTGACTGACCTGTTATCCAGTGAGTTTGCTCAAATTTACTCCTTGATTGTTTTCGAAGCGAAGGGGACAACATCGCATATTGAACAGCACCACTTCGACCATTTACGCCAAATATCCAAAATTCAACAGCTTGTTTTGGTTCGGTTACCATCAAACCAGTCATAAAAGACATTAACTGGCTTTCTAAAGGATTGAGTTGTTTGCCTTTAATAATCTCTTCCTCAAAGGAAGGAGTAGTATCGTTCGTTTTTGCATTTACTGTTCCATAATACAACCCACAAATAAGTATACTAAACAAAACCAATAGAAGAGGTTTACTTTTATCCAATTTCATCACCCCAAACTATATTTAAGTTTAGTTTATCCTGTTCAGTTACAATCATTCCTTATTGAACTAACCTGCACCGTTAGTTTAATAAGAAAGTGACTGCTTGAAGGAATCTTTTCCCTCAGGACCTTCCACAAATGTAAGGACACTTTCTGGTCGATCTTTATCACGAATACCTACATGCTCTAATTCTTGGCCCGCTGCTTTTAGCTTGAATGGTAAGCCATTTCCTCCTTGAATAAATGGTAATTGCGAGAAGATTCCATCTTTTTTATAGTACTCTGATAACATAAAATTACCTCCTGAATATATTCAAGTTAATAATATATATTTAATTCTCTTCGGATTGGTTTATAATGGTAACAAAAGAGGTGATAGTGACTATGAACACATTAGAGAATAGCAATATCAAAGTTTACTTACGTCAGTTTAGAGACTATTGCTTTGAAGATAAAGGATTAGATGGACGGACCGTAAATAGATATGAAAGCATTATTGATAACTATTTAAATACTACAGTCTTGAATAGTATAGATTTATCCACTAATGAATTATTTACAACAGAGAAAGTAATAAAATTCCAACACAAACTTTCAAGCCCTATGGTTCGTTATGCACTGTTGGCCTTTAATAACTTTTTATTTGAAAGAGAATTTATAAATGAATCTCAACATAAAATCGATTTCAATAAAGCTATTAACGATTCTTTTCCTAAATCTAAAAATGATTACATTGAAGATGAAAAAAAACAGCTATATCTTTCTCCAAGTGAAATTAGAACTTTATTTTCTGGTGAAATTATTTTTAATAACGATGAAGATCGATATACTTTTCCATTAGTAATTTCTCTATCTTATTTTTGCTTATTTAATCAAAAGGAAATTGAATCCTTGAAACTAAATGATATTAATTTAGAAGATAGAACTATAAAAAACATTAGGTTCCAGCGCACAGAAAATGCAGCTCCATACATTCAGATGAATAATATACTTTTTAATAATATGCAACAGTATCTAAAATATAGAGAAAAATTAGATATCAAAAAAGAAGCTTCCGAAAGTTTAATTATTATAAAAGGCGAAACTATAGAAAATAAAGGCTTCACTCAACTCTTTAATGTGATTAATTCGGCAGCTAAAAATCGTGACTTAATTAAAAACTCATCACTTAGCAGTGGCTTATTGTTACGTTCCAGCATGTTATATACTTTACGACATTCTTCTGAAAACGGTGTAATAGAACTTTCTAAACTAATCGGTTTTTCATTGTTATCTAATAAGTACTTCAAACCTGCTTTTAAAGATTTCCAGAAAAAACACATAGAGTTAAATGAATCTGACACTACTATTCTTAAAGACTTAGAACAAAATCTCCCAAATTTCACTAAAGAACCTAGCAATACAGATTACTTTAATTTCGGAAACTCCTATACCCCATATGAGTTTCTGTATTCTGAAGAAAATGACATAACATTAAATGATATAGAGGACCACGATATGAAAAAAGATTCTATCCCTATTACTTCAAAAGTCGTTATTCAAAGGCTAGTTCGTGATTCTAAAATTGCTCGCGAATTAAAAATATTTTATAAAAATTATTGTCAAGTTTGTAATACTTCACTACGAAAATCTGATGGATCTTATTATTCTGAAGCTCATCATATACAACCTTACAATAAGATCCATCAAGGCGATGATATACCAAGCAATTTACTCGTTTTATGCTCTAACTGTCATACCCAATTTGATGATTCATTTTATGCTATTGAACCCACAACTAAAGAAGTACACTGTATTTTTTCTGATGATGCTAAACACCTTACGAAACTAAATTTAAAACATGAATTGAATTTAAAGTACTTAGATTACGCCTGGAATTTATTTAAGCAAAAACAAAAATAATAGAAAGAACCAATCTTTAATAAGATTGGTTCTTTCTATGTCTTTTAGAATAAAACCGCACTTACTTATGATACGGTTCACCGCGACTAATATTAAATTCATTCCTAAAAACAGAATTCCTTATTGAACTAACCTCCCTCTATAAACATTGAAGTATCAACGGTTTTCATCACTTTGTATGTAGTAAAAAATATTTTTTCATCTCTTTTTAAACTTATAATTGAATTTATAGTTTTTATTACCAAATGGAGCGTACGCTTCGCTAAAACTAATGAAAATCATTAGCTTTTTTAGTCCACTATTTGATGCACAATGGATCTCTGCGATGCTTATGACGACGTACCCTCCCATGTCTCTTAGCGTCAGTGCGCTTACATTCCTTCGTTCGGTCTATTCATAAGGCAGAGGCCAGCATCTTCGGACACAAGAGCAGCAGGTAAATCTTTCTGGCTCATTTTAACAGTTGGAATCATTGTTGATAGAAAAATAATTCCTAACACAATGACCGCAAAAAATGGCAGTACTAAAAATTTGTTTTTCATCTTGTCTCCTCCAAATAATAAACATTGTGTTGTTTAACAGTTTCAATATAAACCAAAAAATGATTAAACACTATCGGCAAATGATAGCGAAACGTTGAGTAATGAACATCCTTATGGGATATGTTTATTAATTTTATTAGTTTTATAATTTTTCACTTGCTTCATGGCGTTGAGTACCTGGTATTTTATCGTTTCCAAAAATTTAATCTTGCCAAAATGCAAACATTTGTTCTAGAATGTATACAAACAAATGTTCTTACGTATGATAGGTAAAGGGAAAATCAATGTGCCAATAAAAAATATCAATAATACACAGCTGTTATTTATAAAATTTGAGAGATAGTGGGAGGTAGCTAAGATGAGAGAGGGACTGATTAAAGCTATGCAGCGCAATCAATTAGTGAACATGATGTATGTAGTGAAAGATGGTTCCTTAGCAAAAAGGGTAAAAGTCATTAAAATTGTTGGCGATTTATTTCAAGCATTTTATTGTATAAGATGTGCAAAACGTACTTTTTTGATCAGTAATGTTCTAGCCATTATTCCCGTTGTTAGTATGGAGCGTGAAGTTGTATGAATTATGAGGGAATGCCAAATAGACCTATTATGTGTATCGATATGAAATGTTTTTACGCCAGCTGCGTGGCGATGTTACATGGGATAGATGTTTTAAAAACTCCAGTTGCAGTAGTAGCAAATTTTGACCAACCAGGTAGCATAGTGCTTGCTGCATCACCTTTGATGAAGGAGAAATTTAAAATCAAAACTAGCAGTAGGCGTTGGGAAATACCTAAACATCCTGACATTAGATTGTTTGAGCCTAAAATGAGTTTCTTTATTCAAATGTCGATGACGATTACAAAATTGATTTCTAATTACGTACCAGTCGATGCTATACATGTGTATAGTGTGGACGAAAGCTTTGTTGATTTAACTGGCACTGAAAAGCTTTGGGGTTCACCTGAAGAAGCGGCTAAGGAAATACAAAGGGCTATTCTTGACCAATTTAATGTACCTAGCGCAGTAGGTATGGGACCAAATATGTTAATAGCCAAATTAGCTTTAGACATTGAAGCAAAGAAAACAGGCTTTGCTAGATGGACTTATGAGGATATTCCAAAGAAATTATGGCCTGTACGACCCCTATCCGAAATGTGGGGCATAGGAAAACGAATGGAAGCAAATCTAAATGCTATGGGAATACAAACAGTTGGTGGTTTGGCTAATACAGATCTAAAAGAATTAGAAAAGCGCTTTGGTGTAATGGGCAATCAACTCTATTACCATGCATGGGGAATAGATCTATCCAAATTAGGGGAGCCGTTAATAACAAACGGCACTTTAAGTTTTGGGAAGGGCCAAATGCTGATGAGGGATTATCACACACGAAAAGAAATCTCTGTAGTGCTCCTAGAAATGTGCGAAGACGTAATGAAACGCACACGTGATGCAGGGTTTGTTGGCCGTACAATCAGCTTAGGTCTTTCTTACAGTCGAAACGCCATGACCAAAGGATTCCATCGGTCTAAAACAATTTCAGCGCCGACAAGTGAAACCCTTGTGATGTATAAAACTTGTCTTGAATTACTGGATGAACACTTTGCAGGGGAACCAGCTCGGCAGTTATCTGTCCGAATATCCAACTTAGAGAGAGAGCATAGTATCCAATTAGATTTATTTGACGAACGCAAACCACAACGTCAAGTCATAGGACCTACTATGGATGCCATACGCAATCGGTTTGGAGCAACATCAATATTAAGAGCAGTTTCTTTCACAAGAGCTGGTACAGCTATTAATCGAGATCGCTTAGTTGGTGGTCATTTGGCATAGGAGTGATTTATGAATGATACAGGACAGAGGTAATATTAAATGGGCATCGATGATGTTGCCGGAGCATTTAGAGCTTCTTAGAGAGTATAAAAAGGAGCGTACAGAACAGCCAAGAGAATTGACTGAGTGGGAACTGGAAGAACTACAAAAAACAATCGATCAAGCTTTTAATCAGCAAGTGGATATAAAATTAGAAGTGTGGAAGGAATACCAAATCACACAATGGACTGGAATAATTAAATCGATGAATACTAATGAACTTATACTTGAAACACTACTTAAAACGAAAAGTATTCCAATCCGAAGTATTCAATCAGCCCAACTGGATGCTGATTACTATGATTAAAGCTGACGAAAGACAATTACTTCATAAGTATCTTTTGTTAGAACTAGCAGTTAAATCATTGCAGGTTGACTATTGTAAAGTAGAACAGTTTAAAATGAAAACGGTATTTCTTCCAATGATGGATTCATTGCTAAAGGATCTAAGACAAGAATATTTTAACCTCAAACGAGAACTTGCACAAAAACGTATACGAGTAGTAGGTTGGCAACCAGTAGATGAATACTTTAGTGACGTGT
>NZ_JBFTHS010000103.1:0-6230 GCF_056394365.1 Lysinibacillus sp. 10T31 | reverse complement strand
AACCTTCTGATCCGTAGTCAGACGCTCTATCCAATTGAGCTACGGGCGCTAATTATTAAAATAAAAAATGGTGCCGAGGGCCGGAATCGAACCGGCACGGTAGTCACCTACCGCAGGATTTTAAGTCCTGTGCGTCTGCCAGTTCCGCCACCCCGGCACATTTGGAGCGGAAGACGAGGTTCGAACTCGCGACCCCCACCTTGGCAAGGTGGTGTTCTACCACTGAACTACTTCCGCATGTGCATAAGATTTATTTATCCTGGCAATTATGAAATTTWAAARAATGGTGCGGGTGAAGGGAGTCGAACCCCCACGCCTTGCGGCGCTAGATCCTAAGTCTAGTGCGTCTGCCAATTCCGCCACACCCGCATATTTTGTTGGCAATWTAAATGGTGAGCCATGAAGGACTCGAACCTTCGACCCTCTGATTAAAAGTCAGATGCTCTACCAACTGAGCTAATGGCTCAAAACTATGGTGCCGGCTATAGGAATCGAACCCACGACCTACTGATTACAAGTCAGTTGCTCTACCTGCTGAGCTAAACCGGCATATGGTGGAGGATGACGGGCTCGAACCGCCGACCCTCTGCTTGTAAGGCAGATGCTCTCCCAGCTGAGCTAATCCTCCTGGGTATTATGCCTAGCGACGTCCTACTCTCACAGGGGGAAGCCCCCAACTACCATCGGCGCTAAAGAGCTTAACTTCCGTGTTCGGTATGGGAACGGGTGTGACCTCTTTGCCATCATCACTAGACTATTAACAGCTTTCAATATACGTTGTATTTTGAAACTCTTATGTATTTCGTTTTGAAGTTTATTACCTGTCCTTCAAGACAAGAATTATTGTATAACGTTTTCTCACATTGTGCAATACTTTTTTATAAAAAAAAGAAATTATTACTTTATGGAGATATTTTTGTCATGTAAGAGAAATTATTAATCTGCTATTTATTATAGCAATTGTTCAATTAAAAGAAAACAATTAATTTATCAGATAGATTTAATAACTATTTTTATTCATTTTATTTAATTAAAAGATGCTGATTTTCGCTACAAGCTAACTCCTTCCTATGAGTAAACATTTAAGCCTTGTTATTTTCCCGCGAAAATCTTTACTCTGTGACAAAAATACTCGAGTAGTCCTTCGCTCCAATCAGCAATAAAAATGGTGCAAAAAATCTTTTTATAATCATTAACATGCTTGTTAATTTATAATTTCAATATTGTTTATTAAGATTTTCATTTTATCCTTCAGAGAAACATTATATTGCGGAAAGTGCCATTTGTAATCGATCAATTTCTTCTAATCTTGTTGCTGGACCAAAAGATATTCTAAAAAATTGCCGTGCCGCTTCTATAGAATAGCCCATTGATAAAATCGCCTTCGTACCAGATTCACTATGAATATCACAGGCACTTCCTGTGGAAATACATATCCCCGCTTCATTTAATTTTAACAAAACGTATTGCCCCTCTACCCTTTTCATCAATACCCCACAAATATTAGGCAATTGCTCCTGACACTCAATTATCTGACACGTTTCCGGTACATTTTTCTGAAAGTATTGGCGTAATGCTTCATAATGCTGCCGCTCATATTGATAATCTTCAATCGCCGTAGCAAAAGCGACAATAGCTGGAGTATCTAGCGTTCCTCCCCTTAGCCCACGCTCATGCGTGACACCTGGTGCTAATGCAGGAACACGGAGCTTAGGATTAATATATATAGCTCCACATCCTTTTGGACCACCTATTTTATGGGCTGAAACAGTAATAGCATCTACTTTCTGCTTTAACGGAAGTTTACAGAAGGACTGTACACAATCGACATGCAAGAGAACGTTTGATTGTTTTGCAATCTCGGCAATTTCTTCAATAGGTTGAATAGAGCCTATCTCTGAATTTACATGTTGGATAGTGATTAAAGCCGTATCTTCTTGTATTGCATCTCGCAGTTGTTCTACATGAATACAACCATCTTGCTGTAAAGGTAACTTCGTGACCACAAATCCGATTTTTTCAAGTGTATTTAAAGCTGCATGTACAGATGTGTGTTCAGCTTGTGATGAAATAATATGCTTGCCTTTATTTGCTGCCAAAGCTAACGACAAAATCGCAATTAAATTGCCCTCAGTTCCGCTTCCAGTAAAAATTACACCGTCACTGTTTACTCCAAGAGATTTTGCTACGACAGCTCTTGCCTGTTCAACAAAATAATGTGCCTGCCCTCCTTGATCATGCAAGCTTGCACTATTTCCGTAATACTGCTTTGCTACCTCACAATATGCTTTAAGAGCTTTTGGAGTCATTGGAGAGGTTGCAGCGTAATCCAAATAAATCATCTTATTCTTCCTTTCTAGTCTATCAGGTCTTGTTTTCTCTTTTATTTTATGTAAAGATATGTGTCAAGACAACTGTAAAGAAGGTATATGTATGGATGTAATGACAGATGTACTTATTATTGGTAGCGGTGTCGCTGCACTTCAAACTGCTCGACTTCTCGAAGGACATTTTCAAGTTCAGATAGTTACAAAATGTTCCGTTAAAATGAGTAGTTCTTATCGTGCTCAAGGCGGTATTGCTGCCGTTACAAGTCAAGAAGATCATCCAAAGTTTCACATTGCTGATACATTGACTGCTGGTGAATATCATCATGAAAGAAGCAATGTTGAAGTTCTAATAGAAAACGGCACAGAAATTATGCACGATTTATTAAATGAGGGCTTTCCAGTTGATCGACAATATGATGGATCCCCGGCTCTAGGCCTTGAGGGGGCACATAGTCATCACCGTATTTTACATGCAGGTGGTGATCGTACTGGCCAAGTAATGATAGATTATTTGCTCAATCAACTTACCTCTAATATCGTTGTGAATTGCTATGAAATGGCTTACGAGCTTTTATTAAATACAGATGGAGATTGTGTTGGCGTTCTGACAAAGGGACCAGGTGGAACGAAGCGCTACCTTGCCCACCACGTCATTCTCGCGACAGGAGGTGCGGGTGCTATTTATTCTTGTACGTCTAACTTTGCTACAAATACTGGAGATGGTATCGCTTTAGCATATCGTGCAGGAGCTGCCATCAGTGATATGGAATTTATGCAATTTCATCCGAGCTTACTTTGGTGTGGAGGGCAGGCCAAAGGATTGGTCTCTGAAGCTGTGCGCGGCGCTGGGGGAAAGTTTGTCGATGCACAGCGTCATCCCATAATGAAAGGCATCCATGAACAGTTGGATTTAGCACCACGCCATGTTACTGCACATGCATTATTTAATAAACGTGCTGCGGGGCAGGAAACCTTTATTGATATTTCAAATATCGAACACTTTGGAGAAAAATTCCCTACGATTGCTCAGCTTTGCTATGACAATCATGTTAATTTACAAGATGGCTTAATTCCTGTAGTACCAGGTAGCCATTTCTTAATGGGTGGTGTTGTTGCTGATGACTTGGGAAGAACATCTATTCCTAATCTATATGCAATTGGAGAAGTTGCTTGTACAGGGGTGCATGGTGCCAACCGTTTAGCTAGTAACTCTCTTTTAGAAGGAATTACGTTTGGACAAAGAACAGCCAAATACATTATTCAAACAGGTTGTAAGCAAGATAGTTTCTTAATTGATGACAATCATCGCCAACAAACAATGCCATCATTATTTACAAAAGATCAATTACGACAACTGATGATGCACACATTAGGCATTGTGCGAAATCCTATCGAGATGGAACAATTCGTACAACAATTGCCCTCAATGCAAACACTTCTGCATGTTAATTTAGATGGCTTGAATCGACAGGAACTTGAACTTTACATGATGCATATTGTCGCTACATTAATGGTACAAGCAGCTATTACACGAAAAGAAACTCGCGGAGCACATATTCGCATTGACAGACCACACAATGATCATCAGTGGGCAAACCGATGGATCATTTTTCAACAAGGACAGATGAAAGTGAGGAATTCATTATATGAATATCATCAAACTCGAGGAATTGCTAAAACAATTTTTTAATGAGGATATAGGCGATGGGGATTTATCGAGTGAATTTATTTTTTCTCCAGAACAGCAGGGAACTTTTTCTTTTTATGCGAAGGAAAGCGGCATTTTTTGTGGAGCCCCCATCATTAAGCATGGATTTTTTCTACTTGATCGATCTATGGATATTATCCTTTATAGAAAAGATGGTGAAAAAGTTAATGCTGGTGATATTCTTGCTGTTATCCAAGGACCTCTCCAAAAGTTATTAATGGGTGAGCGTGTAATTTTGAATCTTATCCAGCGTATGTCAGCTATTGCTACAGCTACAAATTTAGCGGTACGAGAAACAGCAGGTACTAATGCTAAAATTTGCGATACACGCAAAACAATGCCTGGAATGCGTATGTTAGATAAATATGCTGTTAGAATCGGTGGCGCCTATAACCATCGCAATGGTTTATACGATGCGATAATGCTAAAGGATAATCATATTGCTTTTGCAGGTAGTATTACTAAGGCCGTACAGGCAGCCCGTGAGAAAATCGGTCACACCATTAAAATCGAAGTCGAAATCGAAACAAAAGCACAATTAGAAGAAGCAATTGCTGCCGGTGCAGATATCATTATGTTTGATAATCGTAGCTCCGAAGAAATACGTGAATGGCTTCCAGCAGTTCCTCCACATATTGCTACAGAAGCTTCAGGCGGCATTTCGCTTCATAACTTAAATACCTATGCTGAAACTGGTATTCAATGGATATCACTCGGAGCGCTAACACATTCAGTAAAAGCCTTTGACATTAGTGCACTTGTACAAACGAAAGGAGCTAATTCCATTGTCCATCACTAGTTTATTACAACAAACGTCACTACTACCAGAGCATTATCGTGCATTATCTAAAAATGACATGGAATCTCGTATTCTAGCCATAAAAAAGAAATTAGGTAGTAAGCTCTTCATCCCTGGGCATCATTATCAAAAAGATGAAGTAATTCAATTTGCAGATGTAACAGGGGATTCCTTGCAGCTTGCCCAATTATCAGCAGCTAACAAGGAAGCTGAACATATAGTATTTTGTGGCGTACACTTTATGGCGGAAACAGCTGATATGCTTACAACTGAACAGCAGCATGTTTATTTACCTGATATGCGTGCAGGCTGTTCAATGGCAGACATGGCAGACATTTATCAAACAGAACAAGCATGGCCGATTTTACAGAAACTCTTTGGCGATACCATTATCCCTCTAACATATGTCAATTCTACTGCTGCCATTAAAGCATTTACTGGACGTCATGGTGGAGCCTGCGTAACATCGTCCAATGCAAAAGAAATGGTTAAATGGGCATTTACGCAAAAACCACGTATTTTCTTTTTACCAGATCAACATTTAGGTAGAAATACTGCCTACGATTTAGGAATACCGCTTGAAAATATGGCCGTTTGGAATCCTCATACAAACATGCTTGAGACAGATCAGTCTCCGGAAAACATTCAAGTCATCTTATGGAAGGGACACTGCTCCGTCCACGAAGGTTTTACAGTTCAGCATACGGAGCTTATACGTCAAGTTCATCCAACTATGCGTATCATTGTTCATCCTGAGTGTTGTCGCGAAGTTGTTGCCGCTGCAGATGATGCAGGTTCTACAAAATACATTATCGATACGATTAATAAGGCACCGAGTGGTTCGGCATGGGCAATCGGTACTGAAATGAATCTTGTGAATCGGATTATCAAGCAGCACCCTGATAAGCAGATTATCTCTTTAAATGAGAATTTCTGTCCTTGTCTTACAATGAATCGAATTGATCTTCCCCATCTACTTTGGTCCTTAGAAAGTATAGAAAAAGGGCAGCCACATAATCGTATTCGAGTAGATGCTCACACAGCTGAAGAAGCACGTAGCTCACTTGAAAGGATGCTTTTTAGAGCATAAATAGCAAAACGTCTACTCATTTCTGGTAGACGTTTTGTCTTATCGTTACTGATCTTCTACGTAAGCATGTTGTGATATTCATTAACCTTAGAATCTTAAAAACTATTCTTATACAAAAAAATGCAGTAGATGTAAATTACATCTACTGCATTTCAGTATGACCCGTACGGGATTCGAACCCGTGTTACCGCCGTGAAAGGGCGGTGTCTTAACCACTTGACCAACGGGCCAATGGCGGAGAAGGAGGGATTTGAACCCTCGCGCCGGTTACCCGACCTACACCCTTAGCAGGGGCTCCTCTTC
>NZ_JBFTHS010000102.1:0-6270 GCF_056394365.1 Lysinibacillus sp. 10T31 | reverse complement strand
TAGCATGATTTAACCATTTAACTAAGTAGACCTGAACTTTCCAAATCAAGTATTTGGACGGTTATTTGGTATACACAAATTTAGTATAACATGATATTTTTATTATTTTTAATGATAATTATTGACAACTATTAGCTGGTTTTGTTGAAGATCGTTATTCCCCGATACCAGCCGTAAGAGAATCGCCTATCCCCGGATAACATAAAGGATTGAAATCCATATTTCACCTCAAATGATTAATTGTATTTTTATAGTATTCAGTTCAGTTACGATTAGAAACTATTTGGTTGTCATACAGCCAGGCATGAGGGACAAATACCGCTTTGTTGGAAGTAACATATACATATATAAAGTACTTACTATTGAGATGGAAAGGGGGAAAATCAATGCCAAGCGGAACGCATCAGGTTGAGGTGGAGTTACCGATAAATAAGATTTGGGATTTTGTTAAGGATATGGATAACTGGGCTCCACTTATTCCTGGATATATTCAACACCGAAAAATTACTAACCGCCAGTCCACTTGGGAATTTTATAGTAACATCGGATTCATAAAGAAAAAGATTAATCTAATGGCCACTATAGAAGAATGGATTGAACCGACAAGGGTTACTTTTAATTTAAAGGGTTTAAATGAGGAACTTTCAGGCGGTGGCTATTTCCTGGCAGAAGTAATAGCTAAAAATAAAACGAGGATAACAGGCTTTCTTGAGATCAATGCTGGTGGTGCATTGGGACCGCTGGTTAATGAGGTATTAAAGTCTTATCTTCCTAAAGTAACAGAAGAAATGACGATTGGGATCTCTACAAAATTGGAAGAGCTTAATTAAAAAATGTTTCATAAAGTCATTGCTACACCACAGAAAATGAAAGATTATTACGTTCTTTCATGGGAGTTCAATAAGTAAAAAAGAGCTGCTTATGCAACTCAATGTTATACAAGTAAAGCCTCGAATAATCTCACCTGCTCCTCAAAATAGCCCTCATCTATTTAAGATGGGGGCTATTTGACGCTTACGAATTATTTGCGACAATGTTGCTATTCCGAGTCGTTATGCAAAAGAAGATAATAATTGGTTGAATCTATCGCGCTCCTCTAAAAAAGCGCAATGGCCGCTGTATTGGAACGGAACTAGCGTTGAATTTTTGATCAGCTTATTTGTTTCCTCAGCTTGAGTAAACGGAACGACTTTATCAAAATGGCCCGATTGTTGAACAACAAGTTAAAAAACACTCTTCAACTAAACTGCCGTTAGCTCAATAAGAAAAAAAGAGCTGCTTATGCAACTCAATAATCTTTAAGTAAAGCACCCGTTTGAATAAGAAATGCTCCCCAAACGAAGTTTTGTTATCTAACTTTGATTTGGGAACGTAATTCAATTGTGGTTTTATAGAAAATACATCATACTATTTCTTAAAACATTATTATCTATGCCACGAACTATCAAGTTGAAATATTTCTCCATCTTTTGTTACACGATAAGTAACTCCTCTATTTGGTGTAGACTTATTACTTACATCATAATCACCTAATTGAATGGCTTTGTCGTAGTTTCTTGTATGAATATAAAACTCTTCATTTGGATATGTGTTCTGTAAATATTCCTCTAATTCATCATAACGTTTTGCATGAATGTTTGAAAGTATAGTAGGATAGATTACGACAAAAACAATATAACTACTGACAATTATACTAACGATAATTCGTGCAATCTTTTTTCTTTTTCGAAAAATTATAAGTAATAAAACGACAGCTATTGAAATAATCACTGCAATACCAATTAAAAAAAGAGAATCTTCTGGTTTCAAAAAAATCACCCCATTAAATTAAATGACACCAAAATTCTTCACCAATTAAAAGCTCGGTGTTGAATGTAATTTTATTTCTATATGTCCCATAAAAAAACCTTTCAAATCGTTACCAAAGCGTCCTTTGGGTACATTTCATTGAGATTCTATTTATATGTTATCGCCATTCAGAACAACTGGATCGAACAGTCTTCTTTAAAATTATTTTTCGCAGCGTCTCAGAGTGTTATTTTCTATAAAAAACAGCGACAAACACTGATTTAACAGTGTTTGTCGCTGTTTGCTGGTTTATCCTTTTCAATAGAAAATGAAGAAGTCATTGGTTTCAGTGAGAAAAGATTCGAAAAGATTTATTTCTAAAAAGCCGAGACATTCGGCTTTTTTTATTATGCTTCAGAAATTCCTATCCCAAAGCTAACTAATAATAAAAATATAGTCAAAATTACAAAACATAGACTATTGACAATGACACTTAAAATAATAATATTTATTTTTTTAGTTCTAATTCCCATCACCATTGAAACAATAAATCCAATATCTATTAATGCGAATAGCCATAAACAAATAGTTAGGTATGGTTCATTCACGAAACGACTAATAAAGAAAACTACGAAAGTAGCTATGACTAATATAAGCGTAAAGATTATTGGCCTCGATTCTTTGCGAATAACTTGAAGTTCACTTTCCATCAAAATCACCTCTCTCAGTCTCATTTAATTAGATTATACCAAAATATTCCAAACGCTTATTGAACTATTCTGCACCGTTAGTTTAATAAGAACAGCGACGCTTCTTCAACAATCGCGCCCGTTGTTGAAGATTATTATTCAACTAAAGCCCCCTTTATTTTAAGTACATTCCTTCACAAACTCCTTCAAATCTGTCTCGTTGTTGAACACTATTAAGGTCACCACGTATCGTAAATTTCTATTATGTGTGTATATATAGGAATCTTTAACATCTTTAAAATTCGTTCATACATTAATTATAGTTAGATAGCTCATTTTTCAAGGAGGAAAAAAATAAATGATGCCCTACTCTTATATGCCGTCTCAAATGTATTCAGGTCAAATGATGCCCTACTCTTATATGCCGTCTCAAATGTATTCAGGTCAAATGATGCCCTACTCTTATATGCCGCCTCAAATGTATTCAGGTCAAATGATGCCCTACTCTTATATGCCGTCTCAAATGTATTCAGGACAAATGATGCCCTACTCTTATATGCCGCCTCAAATGCATTCGGGACAAATGATGCCTAATGGTAGACAAATGTTTGGAGAACCTCAAATGGTTCCACACCCTGTTCTTACCATAGCAAGACAAATAGCGCCTAATCAAATTGAAATAACTTATGACCAACCAACTTATTTGGAATCAGCAACAAATGTATTTAATTACTGGATAAGAAATAATTTAGCTAGACCATCCGACATTGCAACAGTTGAAGAAGGTAATATGAATCTCAATTCTACAAATAGTCTAACGCCTAATATGGCAAGGATTACTCCTGTCGAAAATTCAAAAACAAGATTTGTAATTACCTTTAACGTAAACGCTACACCTGGTGTACAATATACAGTACTGCCATGCTTTGTTAATTTAGAAGGTAAAACAGGTTTTAGGGGAGAAAATTGGGATCCTCAAAGCAAGAATACCTTTACTGCCCAAAGGTTTTAATCTAATCTAAACAATCGTTACAAAAAATGGGCGTTCAAAATTGAACGTCCTTCTTATTTAGACAACACTTTATTTTCTTAATAAATTTACGAATGGATACTGCCTATTTTCGTTAGCTTAAGTACATTGTTTCATAAACTCATTAATATTAGCATAAATATCCATTTTCGTTTAGAAGTGTTATTCCCTTAAATGGCCCGATTGTGGAAAAAAGCTAATGACGATTGTTCAACTAAACCGCTCCGTTTGCTCAACAAAAAAAAGATGCTGCCGCTGCAACACCTTGTTTAACTCTTGCACCCGTTTGTGGAACAAGAGATGTAAGTTGTCTAACTATTTCATTTAGTATTAGTTTTCCAGCCTTTTTGTAGTTGTTTTCGGATGTAAACAATTTGTCCAATATGGTAAGCGTTATGCGTAGACATATTTCCCAGTCCCCCCCACCACTTTGCAGTCTCTGGGAAACCATTCACCTCACTTTCAACCTTTTCTTCAGTTAGTAGATCTTGCCACTGAAGAAGAACCTCTAGGAGGTACTCTTTTAAGTCAGCAAATCTTTTATTTTCCGGAACAATAAAGCTTTTATTATTATCATCTATTGGCGCAACAGCATTCACATGAGATTTTTGGTACCTCTTTTGCCATGTCTCATTCCAGTAAAGTAGATGTTGCACAATTTCAGCGATACTGTTACTTTCATCGTTTGGTTTCCAAAACGCTTCTTCCTCTGACAAGTTTGCTACTGATTCAGAAAACGGAACGTAAAAGCTAGGATCGTTCGCATTTGCTAACAACTGATCGACCAAAACATCTTTAGCATGGGACATTTCAATCACACTCCCTTTTAATTATATCTTTTCTATTTCAATGCTCTTTTGAATTCTCCTTCTTTATTCAGTTAAATGGCCCTTTTCATGAAGAAAAGCACAATTCTTGCTGCAGAATTGCGCCCGATTGTGGAAGATCGTTATTCGACTAAAGCCCCGTTACTTCAATAAGAAAACAGTCTTTATTTAAATACTTTATCAATTTCATTTCTGTCGTAATCTAATATCCAATCATTGTATTTTTTATAAATACCTCTTATTGTTTCGGGTGAAGTAGCCAGCAAATCACAACCTCTATCATCGTACACGTGAAAAATGGTTTTCCTTTTGATATTCAAAAAATATATCCTATGAAAGATACTTGGTTGGATTCCTAAATCCTGATTGCATACTGCTTTTAACAATGGAATGTGTTTTATATCAGATGCTTTGCATTTAAGGGTAAACCTATGTGTTTTATATTTTCCGTCTTCATCATCTTCTGGGAATATATAAGGCATTTCGGTATGCTTCAATTTATATAAGAGTGATTTGTCATAGACATAGGGAGAAAAAATCCTCGCTTTGTGCTTATAGGTTTTTCCATCTCCAAAATCATTCACATCTACTACAACAAAAATTTCCTCGTCTTGTGAATGTAATGATTCAAATAACGTGACAACCCTTTTATAAATCACCTTTACATAAGGACTGAAATCGTAATTATATTCTCTATTCCACTCTACCCCTAATTCGAAACGTATGGCAATTTCCCAGTTATAAAACAAAGGTGGTCTAAGGTTTAAGTTGGGGAAATTTTCCATCATATAGTCATTTAAAAGCATATTCGCACCTCATTTTGTTTCTTTAATTTTCCCATTACTTCTTCAACTAAACTGCTCAGTTAGTACAATAAGAAAAAAGAGCTGTCTAAAACAGCTCAATGATCTTCAAGTAAAGCACTCTGTTAGTTGAACAAGAAGTTTAGTTCCTAAATAAAGCGATATTTACGTGAAAATTGCGTGATAACCAAAATACTCGTTAACCCAACAACGAGATACCATATTATATTAAAAGGAACTATGTACATTAATACACCAAATAAAATAGCTGTTAAAAAGCTTACTGTGATTGATCGTACATTCGTAATTTTATCTTGAATTAAATAATATAAAGTGAATGGTAGTGCTAAAGTAAATAATGGAATATAAATTGTTACAATAGATGATTTAATGAGGGATATTGAAAGCACGGCTATTATGAAACCTATTGACGTAGTAAGCGTTCTTCCCACAAATACTTTACCAGTAAAATAGCCGTATAGCAGAATAAACATAAGCGTTAAACTGGAACAAATCCCCGTTATTAAAACAAATGGATGACCTATGACGAAAGCTGCTATTGAGAAAAAAACTAAAGAAACGAATGGCAACAGCAATATTGAAGGATTTTGCACTTTTTCTATATTCATTACATTTGTAAAACTTACAAGAAGTAATAAAGTAAATGGAACCGTCAAATATCCTAATTCAAAGTTATTACCTAGACTAATATGATTAACCTCGAGGTTTCCGACCATTATGATTACAAGTGACGCACTGATTTGACCAAGCATCCCCCAAATGCTTGATAATTTAAAAGCTTGAGTAAGCTTATCCGTAATTACAATTGAAACGACACCAATAAATAAAGCTAAATATAACAAATTCTCCCCTCCCAAAGTAATTCTTTAGAAATACTCAAAGCTAAATATTCTAATTCTAAATTATACAGTATGTGTAAAAACATACAAATACTACGGTAGTGCTTATTGAACTAACCTGCCCCGTTAGTTCAATAAAAACATACTAAGATTAGTAGTGCAGACCAAGGCATTGGTTCGTACTACTATTTTTTTATATAGTAGAGGTGAAGAATAGGTCGGGCAGCTCTTTGGATCTTGAATCCGTAAAAAAAACTGACCTACTTCACAACC
>NZ_JBFTHS010000101.1:0-6679 GCF_056394365.1 Lysinibacillus sp. 10T31 | reverse complement strand
TCTGTTCGCTCGACTTGCATGTATTAGGCACGCCGCCAGCGTTCGTCCTGAGCCAGGATCAAACTCTCCATAAAAAGAAATTTGATTAGCTCAAATTGTTTTGCTGGCATCATGTTTGATGTCCAAAATTTTGTTTCGTTCACTAACTCGAGGTTAGTTACTAAAAACTTTATTGATTACGTTTTGCTTGTTCAGTTTTCAAGGTTCATTTCGTTGCTGTTTTCTCAGCAGCAACTCATATATAATATCATGTCGTAAACTCGATGTCAACAACTAATTTATTTAATTTAATTGTTTTTCAGCGGTTGTCTTAACGACTTGTATAATACTACACTCTTAATTTTAAAAGGTCAATACTTTTTCTTTAAAAAATTTATAGTTTTTCACTTCATCGAGAAACTTCCTATACAATGATTAAGAAAACAATTTAATACTAAACTCAAAATCTGAAGTTAATTTATTGTTTCAAAATATAATTTTATCATAATCTCTATTAAAAAATTAATTGTTTTTCACTCAAACAAAAAAACTCGGTATAGAAACCGAGTTTTTAAAATGGGAAGAAAAATGGAATTGCCAACATCATAACAATAAACATAATAATCTGTAGCGGAATTCCAATCTTCACAAAATCCATAAACTTATAACCGCCAGCTGTCATAACTAGCGCGTTTGTTGGGGAAGCAATCGGAGTAACGAACGCCATACTAGCTGCTACAGCAACAGCAATCATAAATGTCGTTGGACTTGCTTCCATTGCAATCGCGGCATTCATAGCAATTGGTGCGAACAAGACAGCAGTAGCCGTATTACTAATAAATTGTCCAAAAATAACTGTTAAAATATATACACCAACTAGTACTCCATACGGTCCATAATCTCCAAGCGCGTTAATGATACCATCAGATAGAATAACCATACCACCTGTTTTCTCCAACGCAGTCGCCATCGGCAGCATCGCAGCTACAAGCACAATACTTTCAAAGTTCATATTGCTGTATGCATCCTCCATATTACGTAAACAACCTGTTAATATCATCAATACGGCACCAATCATGACGGAAATAACAGCAGGGAAAATTTCAAAAGCCATTAAGACAATCATTAAAAGCATAATGACACCGGCAATACCAGCTTTACCCGTTGCTGCCGCGACACTCGCATGCTCTTTCGGTTGACCAACAACAACGACATCCTGCGTCTCCCTTGCGAGTAATAGAATTTCATCCCATGATCCTTGCACTAATATGGCATCACCAAATTTCAATTTATGCTTCACCATATCTTGAAGTTTATAGCCGCCTCTATGATTAATGCCGATTATATTAAGATTATATTTTTCTCGGAAGCCTAGGGTGCTAACAGTTTTATTAATAAAGCTCGAATTTGGCGTTAATAATACTTCAGCAATACCAAGATGCTTCGATACCAATTCATCAGCCTCTCCTTCAGCTAGTTCCTGCATCTCTAGACTATAATCCGATGCAAAGCGACGAATATTCTCTTCCTCACCTTGGACATACAATTCATCTTTTGCATGTATCACACTCGTCGGACCCGCCATTTCCTGATATGTCATCGGTAAAAAATTAATGCCCTCTTGAGACCGTCGGTGAATTTTCATCATACAAAGCTCATATTTGGCCGGAAGCTTTAATTCTGCTAATGTTGCGTCAATAATCGACGAATCCTCTGGGACAAACACTTTAAACAAACGATTGTTTAAATCATATTGCTTAATAATTTTCTTTGGAGATAGTTTATAGTCAGCTTTTGTTTGTGTACGATTTTTTTCATTTGGTAAAAGAATATTGCGCACGAGTACTAAATAGATAATACCAACTATCATTCCCACTATACCGATGGGTGTCACTTCGAAAAATCCTAGCTTATTATAGCCTCGATCTACTAATAACTGACTGACAATTAAATTTGTTGGTGAAGCAATTAATGTCATAAGCCCCGAAAGACTAGCAACATAAGAGAGTGGCAGCAAGAATTTCGAAGGACTTTCCTTCATACTAATGGCGATACTAACAACGATCGGCATCATTAAAGCTACAGTACCTGTATTACTCATAAAGGCACCTACCGTCCCTACAATAATGAGCAATAACACAAATAACTTTAACTCACTATCACCTGACCATTTCAACAATAATCGCCCTGCCATTCCTGCAAGTCCAGTGCGTAAAATTCCCGCTCCCACAACAAATAACCCTGCAATCATTAAAACTACGGAGTTCGAAAAACCAGCAAGTGCCTCTGTTGGCGTTAAAATATCTGTAATGACAAAGGCAAGAAGTGACACAATCGCAACGAGGTCTGCTCGTACTTTATTTGTCACAAATGCCAAAATTGTCGCTCCTAAAATAAGAAATGTTAATGTAAGCTGCATTTCTAAGAATTCCTTTCTCTTTCTAACATTAATCATTGTGCTAGGTGATACATAAAACCTTTTGTAATTGCAACACCTTGCACGTTTGCTATATCATTTAGATTTATTATATCTTACCTAAAACGACATATGAGAAAGTTCACCATCTTTTCAAAATAAAAGATTTACCACCAAAGCGTGAGGTTGATTTCCGTTCCGGCTGGGTGCGTCCGATGAGCTCCAAGGGGGTCGCCCCAGCCTTCACTCCAATCAACTTATATAAATAGCAATGTTTCAGCAAATGGTATCCCAAACTTTTGCTAATAAGCCAAATAAAAATAAGTGCGGTATTTAACCACACTCTACTATCATGTATCTGCCTTACCTAGATTATTTTTGATAAAGATTATGCTCTTTAATATAGTCATAACAAGCGGAAGGCAATAGATATTTTGGTTCACCGCCCATTGCGAATTCTTCTCGAATATAGGTAGAGCTAATTTCCATCGCTAAGCCTTTGTCAATCAAATGGAATCTTCCATCATCATGATTCCTCAAAATTGGAGAACGACTAATCGTTGATAACATATCGATTCCATGCCTCGCCATTACAATAAATTTATTCTCAGCTACTAACGCTTCTCCTCTTTTCCACAATCCCGCTCCAATATCAACTAATAAATCGGCTCCCATAATAAAATGAATTTCATCATTTGGGTGTTGTTCTCTAAAATATTTCATCGTATCATACGTGTAAATGTTCCAGCCTTCTTGCTCCATTTCATATGAATCTGCAATAAAACGCTCATCCTTAGCAATAGCCAGCTGTAACATATTCCATCGATGCGTATTCTCAGTTTTTATCTCCTTGTCCTTTCGTTTATTTGAACAAGGTAAAAAAATCACTTTATCTAATTTGCAACGATGTGCGACTGTGCTTGCGGTCCAAAGATGAACATTTGTAATTGGATCAAAGGACGATCCGTAAATTCCTATTCTCGCCAATATCTATCCCTCCATTCTTCTTTCCTATTAGTTTCTTCCACTCATCATCTTCGTGACTTTTTCTTTAATTTCTTTAATTCTTGTCATTTTGTTATCCCAGCACGCTTGACTTAAATCGACCGGATACTCTTCTGGATTCATTGTTCGTTTATACTCACTCCATAGTAGATGTAAATTTTCTTCTACATATGCTTGAATTTCTTGAAGTGTTGGTTCTTTGTAAAGAATAGAACCATTTACAACAATGTCTTGATGTAATTCTTTCGCTGTAAAATTCGTCACAAATTTACTGATATAAGTATGAACAGGGTGAAACATTTTCAAGCGTTTTTCCTCCTGTGGGTTTTCGTAGTCCAACGCAATATAATCTCCTTCAGCATGACCATTGTCTGTATTAATAATTCGATAGATACGCTTGCGGCCTGGGGTCGTTACTTTTTCAGGATTTCCGGAAATTTTGATGGTATCGACCATTTTCCCGGTTTCATCTTCAACAGATACTAATTTGTATACGCCCCCAAGAGCTGCTTGATCGTAGGCTGTAATAAGCTTAGTTCCGATTCCCCATGTATCAATTTTAGCCCCTTGTGACTGCAAATTTATAATCGTGTATTCATCCAAATCATTAGATGCTATAATTTCCGCTTCAGTGAAGCCAGCTTCATCTAGTATTTCCCTTGCTCTTTTTGACAGATACGCTAAGTCTCCACTGTCCAGCCGGATTCCTACAAAATTGATTTTATCTCCAAATTCCTTTGCGACCCGAATTGCGTTAGGAACACCTGAACGCAACGTATCATACGTATCTACTAAAAAAACGCAATCTTTATGCGTATTTGCATACTTTGTAAATGCAGTGTATTCGTCACGATATGCCTGTATCATGGCATGCGCATGAGTACCTGAGACAGGGATGCCAAATAATTTTCCAGCTCTGACATTGCTAGTTGCAGAAAACCCACCAATATAAGCTGCACGAGTTCCCCAAATCGCTGCATCAAATTCATGCGCTCGACGAGTACCAAATTCCATCGCTACATCCTTTCCAATCACTTGTTTAATGCGTGAAGCCTTCGTTGCAATAAGAGTTTGGTAATTAACGATATTCAATAAAGGTGTCTCCATTAATTGAGCTTCTGCCAACGGGGCTTCAATTCGTAAAATAGGTTCATTTGCAAATACCAGTTCACCTTCCTTCATTGCAGAAATAGTGCCTGTAAATTTTAGACTTTGAAGGTATTTAAGAAATTCCTCTGAGTATTTTCCTTCCTCGCGTAAATATTGAATATCACTATTAGAAAAACCAAAGTTTTTGATAAACTCCATCATCTTTTTTAAGCCTGCAAATATCGCATAGCCATTACCGAACGGAAGCTGTCGAAAGTACAGTTCAAAAACCGCTGTTCTATTTTGAGTACCATCATTCCAGTAAGTTTCTACCATATTTATTTGATATAAGTCTGTGTGCAACATTAAACTATCATCTGCATATTTCATTTCATTTTCCTCCATTTACATAATAGTAGCTCCGAGAGAATGCTCGAAATGCCCTAACGCCCACTCATGCCCTGCTTGATTAAAAGATGCCACTGCATTTTTATGAATAACTATGTTAAATCCTTTATTATAGGCATCTACGGCTGTATGAAGAATGCAAATATCCGTACATACACCTATTAAATGCAGTTCAGCAATGCCTCTTTCGCGCAATTTAATCTCTAAATCCGTACCCGCAAAAGCAGAATACCTTGTTTTATCCAAGTAGTAGACATGATCTAATTCTTTATTTTCTTCATATAGTTCTTTTAAGGAACCATATAGTTCCCTCCCCTTTGTACCTCTTATATTATGAGGAGGAAAAAGCTTTTCTTCCGGATGATAGCTATCATCTTTTTCATGAACATCAATGGCAAAAACTACAAAATCATCGTTTGAGATAAATTCCTTTGTTAATTGTATATTTACCTCTTCCAATAGTTGCCCCGGTTTTCCGCAAGTTAGAGCTCCATCTGGTGCTACAAAATCCACTGTATAATCAATATTAATCAATGCACGTTTTGGCATATTTCCATCACTCCACTTTCTTTTAATTAGTAATTACATAATTACAAATTACTATAGTGAAAAATATCAGGAAAGACAGGTGCTTTCCTAATGATAAATTGACTCTACGATTTCGAAGTCATTAAAAGTATATAATTGCGACGGTCTAAACGAATTCCTTTTTGTTTTCTTCGGTTTACCTTCTTCATCTAATACTTTTTCAATAAAAGGTAACTTGGGTGCTTTTGTAAAGAACACAGAATCATTTGAAATGCGTGGATCATCTCCCACTGTCAATAAAACCCTCTGCAGTTCAGATAAAGTAAATTCTTTTGGTAAAAAGTTTTTAGCAACCGTCGTTTGTATCATATCTTTCTTAATAAACGCTAAAGCGTCTGAAATAATTTTTCGATGATCAAAGGCTAATTCTAGTTCGAACACTTCATTTATATCATATAGCTCTACTTCTGCTGCATCGTCATTGGCTTGACGCTGGTCAATGTACACTTCAGAAACTATTGCATAAAAAGCATTTGAAATCATCCAACCTCGAGGATCACGATCTATGTCATCGTAGACACCAAAGTGCTTAACGTGTAGACCATCTACATTCGTTTCCTCTTTCAATTCTCTTTTAGCAGCCATATAGGCCGTTTCCCTTTTTGTCGCATCTACAAATCCACCGGGAAGCGCCCATTTTCCACCTTCGATATTTGGATTTCCTTCATGATCTTTATCGGCTCGTTTTATCAACATGATTTTAAGCGTCATCATCGGAGGTGCTTTTTCCTCTACCTTTTCGGACGTTATTGTAAAAATTGCGATATCTGATGTATACCCATCAGGTGTTATATATTTAGAAGAATCATAATTCGCAAGAACTTCTTCTTGTGAACGATATTTTGTCATTTTAAGAAAACTCCTTTGATTCAATGTTTTGCAGGAAAGGTTTAGATAAAGCGTCATGTGACGACTATTTACGACTCATCTGGAGATTGAAACACCTACTGCGCGATGTTTTCGATAAATCGCTATTAGTAATTTGCAATTCAAGAATTACCATTTAATAATATGATAACTTTTCCAGTTAACAATTTCAACTCTTTTTATTAGATGATTTGTCAAATTAAGTGCAACAATTGCTCATTAAAAGCCTCGTTTGCAGTTTTCCAACCAAGACATTTTCTTGGTCGGTTGTTGATATAGTTTAATGATTCTGTTAGTTCTTCTGGTGATACTTCTTCGAAATTTGTT
>NZ_JBFTHS010000100.1:0-6721 GCF_056394365.1 Lysinibacillus sp. 10T31 | reverse complement strand
AATCATGTTTCTGCAAGTAGGGGGCGAACGGTTTAGTTGACGGGGTCAAGCCCCACGAGCAGTTACGTTCTACCCTGGCTACTGCTATAATAAAACCATTTTAAAAATGATCAACCAGAAATATCTGGTTGACCTTATAATACGAACGAAGCAGTTTAGTTTAAGAAGGATAAAGAAATAATAGAACGAATTAGTTAACTATATTGAAAGTGAGGTGGCTAAATGAGATTAGGATTAAAACGAGATGAGGTAAGGTTAGAAGCACATTGTGATGAGTGGAAAAAAGAGTTTCTTAGGGTGAAACAGGATATTCTAAATGCAACGTCAATTCAAGAGAATAGAATTGAACACATTGGTAGCACAGCCATACAGAATATCGTTGCCAAACCAATATTGGATTTAGTCGTTGGTGTTGATGATATTTCAAATGTTGATAAATCGATATTTCAAGGGTTAAAGGAAGCTGTTTTTTTAAAACTAAAAGTGGAACGTCCTAATGAAATTGTACTTGCGAAGTTTAATGATGATACTTACGTAGAAAAGACACACTTTATCCACTTAGTAGAATACAACAAAGAACTCTGGAAAAATCTAATCTTTTTTAGGAACTACTTAAATTCAAACGAAACAGCAAGGGAAGAGTACAGAGAACTGAAAATGAAATTTATTGGTGAGAAAAATGGTGGGATCAATGAATACACAGATTTTAAGGAACAATTCGTAAAAGGAATCTATGAGAAAAGAAAATAATTTCTTGTTAAGCTAACGGGTGCTTCGTATTATATAGTTCAGCCAGAACTTTCTGGTTGAACTTTTTTTATTTAGATTTAATCTATTGGTAGCCAGGGTAGAACGTACGGGGGCGTGGGACATTGATCCCGTCAAGTAAACTGTTCACCCCCTACTTGTAGAAATATGTTTGAGGCTGGTTGGGACTTAGATCTCGTATAACAAGCGAAGCTATAATACTACTTGGAGGAAATAGGGGTTACTGGTGAATACGTTGTAGGAGGAGAAAAAATGAACCCAGTAGTGGGTATTGATGTAGCTAAAGAAGAAAGTGAAGTACAAGCTTTTTTAGAAAAAGGAAAGCCATATGGTGAAAATTTTTCAATTAAGCATAATCGTGAAGAGTTAGACAAGCTTTTAGGGTTTTTAGGAGAGATTAGATCGATAACAGGGAGTAAGCCTGTTGTCATTTTAGAATCAACAGGTCATTATCATACACCGATTATTCAATGCTTAGAAGAAAATGAAATACTTTATATTTTGTTAAATCCAATCATTTCTTATCAAGCAAAGAAGTCAAGTTTAAGAAAGGTAAAAACAGATGCCTTCGACGCCTATCAATTATGTGTTCTCTATTACAAAGAGGAATTTACACCTTATAAAATGAGAGGGATTCAGCTTCTAAATCTTCGTAATCTATCGAGACAACAGGAGATTATAACAAATATGTATGTGGAGGCTAAGCTGCAATTTCATACTATTTTGGATCAGGTTTTCCCTGAATATAGAAAAGTCTTTGGAGACCTTTTTTCTAAAGTCTCTTTGTTGATATTGAAAGAATATCCAACGTCAGAAAAAGTTCTAGAATCTAACGAGGATGATCTATCAAATAGTATACGTGAGTATTGTCCGAGTCGTTCTGCCCTATGGGCAAGGGAAAAGGCAAGAAGATTGATAGATTCAGCCAATCAAAATCCTTTTCAGAGGGTGATGTATCAAAGTCACTTATTTAATTTGAACATGTATATTGATATCCTATTTCATTACCAAGGACATCTTTCGGAATTAGAGTGCCAAATGATATCCCTGGCAAGTGAAATAGAAGAATATAAGATTATCCAATCAATCCCTGGAATCGGTGAAAAGATCGCTGCAACGATTATTTCTGAAATTGGGGAAATTGATCGGTTTAATCACCCTAAGAAATTGGTGGCCTACGCTGGAATTGATCCGAGTGTTTATTCGTCGGGCAAATTCACAGCGACAACGAATCGGATTACTAAACGTGGTTCTAGTAGGCTAAGGCACGGTTTATATTTAGCTGTTTTGTGTGGAATTAGAAGCTCTAGAAATAAAAAACTCAAAGAGTTTTATGACAAGAAACGGTCAGAAGGAAAACCTTCAAAAGTTGCGTTAGTTGCTTGTATTAATAAGCTTCTTCACTGGGTTTATGCATTATTAAAGAGAAAAGAATTCTTCCTTGATATAGCTTAGTGTACAACACTGACTATTTTAGGAATAACCTTCCATATATATGGAGGGTTATTTGGTATGTCCAAAAACAGTATAGCATATATAAAATAATTATTTATTGAAAGTAATTGACAAGCTATTAGCTGGTTTAGTTGAAGAAGATAGACAAACCAGAAACAACAATCTTTGAGAAAGGCTGTTTTCGAAAAGATTGTTGCTATTCAACTAACTTATTTACACTCTTTGTTTTCTTGTTTCCGTTATTACTTTTTACTAAAAATAGCTACATCATTATATTGTTTCAAAGGTTTATCCTCTAAAAAATCAATAATCATCTCATTAAAGATGTCTCGACGCATAGTACTTAATGGATCGAATGCATTTTTGAAAAGTGCTAGTTTTGCATTTTGAATATGGTTAAAAATAGTTCTTGACCCTTTCCCTTCATCAACGCCTGTTATTACTTTACCTTCTCCTCCCATTACAAGCGTAGGTGACTGTATTTGATGCAATTGATTGGTATGGGTTGGAAACGGCGCCTTCTTCATCGCAAGAAGCGTCTTTTTATCAATTGAAAAAGACTTTCTTAAAACCCGCTGAGTATAAGGATCATCCTTATAAAATTTCATCATCAGATCTATAATTGTATCGTAAGGAATTAAACTGAATATAAAATTTGAAATTGACAATACCCAACTTGCGGCAATAGTAGGCATTTCACTATAACTATTAGAAATAACGAGCTTATTTACATATGTTGGGTATTTTATTGCAAGCAATGTAGCCAATTGTCCGCCTTGTGATACACCTACAATATGAATTTTATTAATTCCCAACATATCGAGAAAGCATTTGATATCCTCCACAATGATATGATGATTATATTCATTATTAGGAAACTCCTTTGTCGTTTCACCATGTCCTCGATAATCGGGCATAAGCATCTGATAGCGTGATGAGAATGCTTCAAATTGGGGTTCCCACATTTTCCAAGATGATCCACTACCATGCAAAAAAAGTATTGGCGTTCCCTGACCTTTCATTTCGTAATGAATAGTGATACCGTTTGCATTAACTTTTGGCATATTGCATCCTCCTACTTTGTACTACTCTTTCGTTCTTCCCATTGTTCTAAAATTTTCTTCATCTGCTCGTTCACAAATTCGAAAAACTCAATACTTTCATCGATTGATGATTCAGCTCGTTCTGTGAGAACTAATTTCTTCGCTCTATGTAAATATTGAGACATCATCTCTCCCTGTATAATGTTAGTATTCAAAGACAAAGCCCAGGCGTTTGTATGCAGTTGATAAAAGTCTCGCTTGCTACCGGATATCCCTACTTTACGAAACAAAGAAATTTGAACACCCTGTCTAACAGACAACGAGGCCATCCCTTTACTAATTTGCAAATCGTTCACCATATCATCGAGTGATTTTGGATTACCTGATATCAATAAATATCCCCATATCTTTCCTAGTGACCTTGCACCACCTGTCAATTCTATATAAGTACCAAAATCCTCTATTAATGCTTTCTGATCTTCACTTAATATTATTTTTTCCACGTTTACGCCCCTTGCATTTAATGAATTTAATATACATTAAACATATTAAATGTAAATTCTTAAGAAGGCAATAACTACTTTTATCAACCTGAAATTTCTTCCGATTTAATGTAGATTTAAAACAAAGTCTCGACGTTTATAATTTATCAAGACCTAATTTTAAAAAAGATAAAAAAGTTAAAGGGTTCTACATATTAGATATGACTAATATGTAGAACCCTTTCTTCTTTTACTAAAGCACCCCGTTAGCCATCCATGAAGCGCAAAAATAAGCACTTCACCACAGATAATGAAAGATGATTAAGTTCTTTCATGGGAGTTTAATAAAAATAGATGCCGAGTTGACTAATTTATTATTTGACCGTTGGCATCTAATATTTTAATTTATTTAGTTCTTTAGAGTGTAAAATTTTACCTACAGTATCTTCAATTTTCAATGAAAACTTATGCGCATCTTTATCAGAACTTTTTATTGATGTATGAATTATAATGGATTTTTGGTCGTTAGTGCTGATATTTATAAATACCTCATAATCTTTGGGAATTTCCATTAAAATCCTTGCTAAATTTATGGTCTTTTAAAGATGAGGATTTGATTACACTTTTTGCAATGGATTCCATATCCTTTTTTACGGAATTATAATATTCTTCATCCCCTACAACCCTTATCATCAATTCTTTCTTTGAAGTAGTTCTCATATCAACCCCCACATATTTATCGTGAATTTTTTCTGTTACCCTGTTCAATATAGGTATATATCAAGAAAATTGGTAGCCACACCTTTAAAGCTGTCTATCCTTTTATTTCAAATAAGAGCATACCTTGTAGAAAGTTTGATCAAAACATTCCCTAAACTTTGTATTTATTAATGAATATCATGTAACTTCATTTTTTCCAATTCTTTCTTTCTTTTATTTTTTAGAGATTCCCTTCCTTTTGCCCAAGTTCCTAATAAAAACAGCGTACCAGCAACTGCAACCTTAATGAGTGAAGATGTATTGACATTCCCCGTTTTATTGACCCACCATCCGAAAATAAAAACTAAATACAGAATAGGTACAATTGCTCCCAAGTAAGCGTTAGCTCTTCTAGATAAAAAAGATTGAACTCCTATTATTGCAATAGCTATTAAAATGGCTATTATCCATTTATAAATTGGGTCCATTATTCATCATTCCTTTCGCTTTTATATTTATCAATAATCATTTTTGCCGTTTCTAAACTCAACCGTTCATCAATTACCAAATTTTTAATCATATTTACAAACTCCACGTCTTCAGTATTGCTGTTCAGTTCAATTTTTTTAATTAATGTATCTAATTTAATTCTTACAGTCGGATATGATACACCGTAAATTTTAGATATGTTCTTTAAAGACCCAGAATTTATAATAAATTTTCTTATAAATTCAACAGATTCATTATCTAAAGACAAAATCCAAGCTGGTACTTCATCACGGTTCATATTACCCCTCCTTTTCAATAATGTTAAACAATAATTAAATAAAATTCAAGTAATCATTAACATTATTCATTTATTTTTAAGGTCATTTTAAGCTAAACTGTTTTTTAAAACGGAGTAACTTTTCGTTGGGCTAATGCTAGGTTTCATTTATTCAATTGTTTTGTGGAATTATTTTCTTCTTTAGTAATTAAGGGTTTTTGTTTCTCTTTATTTGCATCAGCAGTATCAGCTACTGAGAATTTAATTAACAGGATAAATAATGCTATTTCCACTATAATTCCAGCAATAATCAGTATCTTTTTCAACATACAAATACCTCCCTTTAAGAGGGTATGTCCTTTAAAAAATGTCATTAAACACAATGTCCTCTTCTTGAAGTAACTGCTCCGTTAGTTGAACAATAAGGGGAGAATAACGTTCTCCCTCATAACTTCTTATAAACTTCTGCGTAAGTAACTTTCAGTTGTTCCCTTAATTGCTTGTTTTCTCCTTCTAACTTTAGATTTTTTCTTTTTAGAGATGCAATGAGGGCATCTTTATTGTTTTCGTTCATTTCTCGTTTCACTTGTTTTGGTGTAGGTACTTGTGATTGCTGATTTCGTAATGTTTCAATTCTCGAACGAAAGTCCTTATTGTTATATAAGGTTGCTTTTGAAACAAGCGAGAGCTTCTCCAATACGCAATCCCGTTTCAAATAACAGTTGAATTAAGAATCTATCTCGGATATTGGTGGTTGCTTCTAACACTTGCTGCACTTGTTCTTTTGTGAGTGTGTCTACTTTTTTTCGTGGCTCTTTTAATTTCAGTATGTTTCTGATAGATGGCTTGTCCTTATTTACATGATGTAAAAAACTTTTGTAATGGGAGTGTCCCCCTGTAAATACTTGTTTCATCAGCTTTTCCATCATGTCATTTTGCACTTCTTCATTCCGATAAAGGTAGTCATAGAAATTTGCTATGACTGTAATGGTAAGGTTAATTGTTTTTTCCGTTCGCTTTGCTACTGCTGCTTTCTGAAGGGGAGTGACTTTCGAACTCTCATATGGCCTTCTTAACCACCCCACAAAATCTACTAAATCTTCTAACCTAATATAACGATAATCTTTGTTCACTTTTTCTAAGTAGGTGAAAAAATGCTTCAAGGAATAACAATATGTTTTTTGAGTATTAGGGCTTTTTCTAGTATTATCTAAATACTTTATATACTTCATAACTGGCATCACGGGGAATCCCCCGCGATCTAGTAATATGTATCTCTTTTTGTTATCCTCAATAAGAACTTCTTGTACCCTCATAACATCCCCCTAAATTTTAACCCATAGCGGAAGACCTTACTACATTATAAATGTCAACACCAATATGTACATTTTTGCTCGTTTAAGGATGTACAAAATTACTCGTTTTCCGAGGTTAAATGATGCTTTAATCGGTATGAATCACCGACGATTGTGACAACGCTTGCGTGATGTAAAATACGATCTAAAATC
>NZ_JBFTHS010000099.1:0-7234 GCF_056394365.1 Lysinibacillus sp. 10T31 | reverse complement strand
ATCGATTTCGTCGATGTTTGGTTATACGGTACATCATTTAAAATCAAAGCCGACAAATAGCGAATTCATCGCCATGATTGCAGACAAGATTCGCATCGACATGATGGCGAGTTAAACGTTGAAGTGACTGCGTTTGTGGACGACAGGCTTAGCGTGAATGACCGAAAAACTTATTTTTTATAGCAATTATTCTACGTATTTTATAACGCCTTTTTAGACAGTTTACGCCGACTGTTTGAGGGGGCGTATTTTTTATGACTATAAGTCCATTTTTAATCGAAATCAACCGTTAAATGTTGGAAATCATGCAAATGTTCTATCATTTAAAACGTAAAAATCGTATCTCTTGGTTAACTTCGAAATAGATGGCGTTTAAAACGTCAAGGCAGAGCTTTTACAAGCTTATATCCGTTCATTCGAAGAAAGAGGAAAGTTCGAGGTAAGTGTTGATAAAACGCCTGTAAACCGCCGGAACGACAAGGCGATTTTGGTAAGCCTATGAGTAAAACAACAATAGCGAATGGTTAGTAACATAAAAGCATTTTATTCGCAGCAATCCTTTGAAGAATTAAAAAAATGTTAAACCGGAGCGAAAAATCAAAGTTATGCTCGAGAAAAATGAACTAAAACAGTTTTTCTGTTCTTTCGACGTTACGAAATTCGATCAATAGCGTGACAGGGTAATTGCGCGATCAATCTTAGATATTGGAGCTAGGATAGAGGAATTTAAACGAAGATGAAGGCTTTGAAGATGCCATAAGAGTGAACCTTTAAATGTATTCCTTCTTAATCTAAATAGGTAAATCTTGTTGAACTAACGGGGGAATGAATATGTTTGTTGTTTGTTGTGAAAGGAAAAGTAATGGAAAAGGTAAAACTCTATTTTAAATATCGAAAAAAACCATTGAGTTGCATATGCAGTTCTTTTGTAGTTTTATAAAAAAGATGGATCATTTAAAACAAAGTTCGCTTAAAAATCCTGTATCAAAGCGGCGTTTTTCTTATTCCACAATCGGGTCAAATAAGTCCAGAAAGTTGTTCATTATCATTAAAGGAGATATGCACTAAATGAAAAATATTTTTAATCATATGCATACAGCAGAAGTTTTAAAGCGTATTGACAAATTGAGTCCAAATTCACAACCACAATGGGGGAAAATGGATGTTGCCCAGATGCTAGCGCATTGTTCATCTTTCCAAGACATTGCAATGGGAAATTCTTTTCCACCAAGGAGTTGGTTAGGAATAATAGTCGGGAGGTTTGCAAAACAAATCGTTTATAATGACAAGCCATTGCCCCATAATATGTCTACTATTCCAACCATTTTGATTGCAGATGATAGAGAATTTGAGACAGAAAAAGAAAAGCTTAAACAAAAAATTATCACATTCCAAAATAACGGACCAGAGAAGTGCACAACTCACCCTCATCCTTTTTTTGGAAAACTCACTTCAGAGCAATGGGGGAAAGGAATATACAAGCACCTTGACCATCATTTTAAACAGTTTGGAGTTTAAACATTGAAAAACTATGAAAATAATGAACTAAAACATTTTTTCCTACAATTATTCCGAGGGGTAATTGATCTGGGGAGAAGGGTTTACATGTATGTACCCTGTCTGGTCTTCACTATATTTTTCCAGGCGTTTAAAAACCTTTCCATGGTAATAAAGATATTTAAAAAACAAAAAAATAATAGAGTTGTTTAAAAAAGGATATATCCTTGGCGCGAAATAGTGATTGTCCTAAGCTAATTCAGATTCTATAATAGTGAATGTAGAATAGTTATATAATAATTAATGAGGTGGATTATGAAAAGGCAATGGAGCTTAATATTAGCTATAATTGTGGTCTTAATTATCGCGGTTTTTTCAGTTATCAATGTTGACATGGTAACGGTTAATTATTTGTTTGGAAAAGCTGAGTGGCCATTGATCCTTGTCATTATTGGGTCAGTCCTATTGGGAGCCCTATTAGTGGGATTAATTAGTATGATGAAAATTTATCAACTTCAAAGAGCTTTGAAAAAAGCAGGCGGTGAAATAGATCAACATTCTTAAATGTTGATCTATTTCACTAAGAGCCCTATTGTAAAACAACACTGAGAATTAAACGACTTATTATTTTTAATTTAAAAGTAGTGAAGTATTAACATCAAAAATTAAACAACTTTATTTTAATCCGTTCTAAAATTAGAACGGGTTATTTGTATTTGAGGTTAGAAAAGTAAATAACTTTATTGTCACTCTACACAATCAGCTAGAAAGTCAGTTATATTAACAAAAAGACTGACCAGATACGGATCGAAATATATTTTAATGGGCAGGTATCACCTCTATTACTCTCACAGCGTTTGGGTGAGTGGGGATAAGTGGCCGAAAACCGAAATCTGTCGAGTATAAAAAAAGATTCGTGCCCCAATGAATTCATCATCATGATTGCAGAAAAGATTCACATCGACATGTTAGCGAGTTAATCGCGGTATATCGAGGTTGTAGCGCTTGCTTAAATTAGATAACGCTTAATAATAATGCCTTTTTAGACAGTTTATGCCGACTGTTTGAGGGGCGTATTTTTATGTCTAAAAATCTAAATTGAGCGCTGTAAGTTGGATTGTTTGGAAAAACCTAAAAGAGCCTACTTTTTTCAATTGCCTTTGAATGATGTAATCAGTTTTTAAGATTAATTATAGCTTTTGAATTTATGGAAAAATAATCTCATATTTTAAATGGAGAATGGACATTGAAGGGGGAATAAAGATGGGCTTATTTGATGGGATAATAGGGAATGCAAGTGAAGTAAATCTAGAAAAATTACGGGAAGAAGTTAAAGATTTATTAACACCTCATGAAACAATTAAGCATGCCTATAAAATTATAAGAGACACTTTTATTTTTACGGATAAAAGACTTATCTTAATCGATAAACAAGGAGTAACTGGGAAGAAAACGCAATATCATTCAATTCCATATAAAAGTATTCTTCATTTTTCAGTTGAAACTGCGGGAACGTTTGATTTAGATGCAGAGTTGAGAATTTGGGTTTCAGGTAGTGAATTACCGATTCAAAAAAACTTTAATAAATCAACTAACATCTATAAAATTCAAAGTGTGCTAGCGGAATATGTATTAGGCAAGGTATAATATTAACTTCTTTCAGCAATTATTTTGTGTAGCGAAAGAGAAGCGTCAGTTACAAATGTTTTGTGTAGCAAAAGCGAAGCGTCAGTTACAAATGTTTTGTGTAGCGAAAGCGAAGCGTCAGCTACAATTATTTTTTGTAGCGACAGCAACAACACACGACTGAGTGACCGCTGACGCTACACTTTCACGCAAAAAGCATCTGTCGCTGCGTTAGCACTACGCTTTCGCGCAAAAAACAGCTGTCGCTGTCGCTGCGTTAGCACTACACTTTCGCGCAATAAACATCTGTCGCTGCGTTAGCACTACGCTTTCGCACAATAAACATCTGCAGGCCTAAGCACAAAGCCTATTCCAGGCGCAATTATGCCGAGGCATAATTGATCGGTCAACAATACTGTTGATCGTTTATCTTTGCTTGAACGTCTATAATGAAATAGGGTGATAACATATGAAAAGCGTAAACTTACAACTTGACGAAAATAATTCGTTAGAAATAACGCAGATAGAAGAGCATTTATTTGAGGTGCGACTTGGCATTAATGGAAGCATTAATGTTTACTATATGACGCGTGAACAGCTCCTTAATTTTGATCAATTAGGTGCTCATATTCCCATTGAGGCTATTCTAGAGAATGACCAGTAGCCATAATTCAACTTTATTCGAACGCTTGTATAAATAGTTGAAAATGGTTGACAAGATATATTCACTTAGTATTGAAGGCCTAATGTATGTTTATGAAAATTAAGACAGATACATTATATATTATTTCAATTTATTAAAGATTTTGTGAATTTCCTGATTATTAACAGTGAGATTTATTCAATTCATGAAGGGGGATTTTTATATTTGAGTAAAAACATACCTTTTTGTAGTATAAATCGACTAATTTTGTTGTAAAAATTAAAAGGATATATGAATGCATTACTTACAAAGTATGGGTAAAATCTTTCTTGGTAGTGACAATTGTCTCTAAACAAATGTAAATAGATTGTATATACTTACAGTTAGAGGGAAGGAGGAGGTAGCTTGATTCTAGTTCGAAATGATAAATTCGAAATAACCGAAGAAAATGGCAAGGTCTATATGCTCACTTACAGTGCCGGTTATCCATTAAAAGAATTTGATAGTATTTTACGTAGTCATCCCCGACTTAAATTATCAAATTTTTCAATATTAAAAAATGTCTTAGCATCAGAAAGTACAAACCCTGTTGAAATTGGACGCTGGCTTCCAAATGTTGAAGCAGATATTGCACGAGATAAAATGTCTGCCTCAATATTTGTATATGAAACACATGATTATATACTAAAGAATAAAGAGAAATTAACTCAACAAATTCTGGAGACAATTGAGAACGATGGAATTGTTCATGGAATATTAGATTTTGATATTTCGAAAATTGAGCCAGGGAAAGCATTTTTAATTGCACAAGGAACACCACCTGTAGCAGGAACAGATGCACAAATTACATACTTACCTAAACCAGAGAGAAAGCCAGTAATTCTCGAAGATGGGAAAGCTGATTATTATGACATGAACTTTATTTCTGAAATTTCAGAAGGTTCGTGGCTAGGCGAAAAAATCCCTGCGACATTAGGTAAACCAGGGGAAAATGTTCTAGGCGAAATTATGGCTGCTGTACCTGGTCGTGATTTTCCTATACGATACGATAAAAAATCAGCTTATGAAGTTGAAGAGGATGGGAAAACTGTCATCCGTTCTAAAATAGCTGGTGTATTAGATGATGTCAAAGGCATGATCGGTGTTAATAGGCATTTGCCGATTAATGGGGACGTTGGCGTTGAAACAGGGAATCTTGAATTTAATGGCTCTTTAAGCATAAAAGGAACAGTTTCATCAGGCTATACAGTCATTGCTACTGGAGATATTTCCATTGAGGGTGCTGAAGGTGTAAGCGGTGCCAAGCTTATTAAATCCATTGAAGGCGACGTTTATATTCGTGGAGGGATTTTTGGTTTAGGCTCAACTATTGTAGAGGCAGGCGGCAATATTTTCGTTAAGCATGTCAATGAAGCGAATCTAGTAGCGGCTGACAGCATCCATATAGGATTTTATGCATTAGGATCACAGCTCTCTGCACATTCAATCTTTGTGGACGAACGAAAAGGGAAAATTATTGGGGGCCGTGCAATAGCTAAGAATGCAATCGTCACTGCCATTTCAGGAAATCGTTTAGAGCGTCGAACGGACTTAATCATCGAAAGCGTTAATAAACAGGAAAGATACTCCATTATGCAAGAGAAGGCTACACAGCTTAAGTCGCTGCAATCAGAAATCTCTGATCACGAGGGGAAAATTAAAAACTTGCTACCTTTCCTTCACCAAATGTCTAAGGAACAGATAGCTACATTTGAGGAAACAAAACAAAGCTTAACAAAATTGAAAGCGGATGCAGTGACAATTGATCGTGAGGTTAAGCTAATAATGGATGAAATGCGTCATGCTGGAAAAGAAGAAATTATTGTGACGAAGGAAGCTAATCCTGGTACCTATATTCAAATTGGCAAAAAATCATCCATATTAAGTAAGGCGACAAATGGTAAATTTCTTATTGAATTTGGTGAGTTAAATGTCTAGTGAACCTTTCATTCCTGTATTTGGACATCGCGGGGCTTCAGCGTATACACTGGAAAATACTTTGAAGGCTTTTGAAAAGGCTTTAGAGCTAGAGGCAGATGGGATTGAATTAGATATCCAGCTTTCAAAAGAAGGTATTCCGGTTGTCTATCATGATCCACAGCTGTCAAGATTAGCTGGCATCAATAAGCCTGTGAATGAATGTACGATAGAGGAGTTAGTAAGCTTCAAACTTGGGAAACCTTGGAGGCGATTATTTTCAACGTATAAAATCCCGACGTTTGATGTAGTTTTAGCATGGGCAAATTCGCAACAGCTACCCCTTAATATCGAATTAAAATCAACAATTCTCGATAATAAAAGCGCACTTATTCAAATGCTTCATGGGCTTACTTTGCCTGTTGGCAGTCATTTTTCATCGTTTCACTATGAGCTTCTGGAGATTGTTAAACAATATAAGCCAGACTTTGAAACAGCACTTATAGCAACAAAAAAATTAAAATGGGATTTGCTAAGTGATTACAAAGCCATTGACAGTGTTCATATGCATAAAAGGTATTATAAGCCAAGATATTTAGAGGCCTGTGTAGCGAGTAATAAAGCATGTCGTTTTTATGCAATTGATGGGGATGAAACATTTTTATTGAATCCRCATCCGTCTGTAATTGGATGGATTACTGATTTTCCCGACAAAGTAATTGCGAAACAGCAACGTTAATCATTCTGATGAATGAAGATAAAAATAGCTATCCAATAAGTCTTTTGGACTTAAAAGGATAGCTATTTTTATTTTTTTTGGAAGCGCGGAGCTACTTTTCCATTTTTTCGATCGCGGTGAAGTAAGAATCCTGCGAAAAAGCCAAAGCCTATAACAAAGAGAATTATGCCAACGACGAATTGTAACCATAAAAATGGGAAAGGTGAGATGAGCTTACCAAATAATGTATCACGCATAAATTTAATGCCACCTGCAGCCATAAGACCTGGAATTAGCATCACAATAAATGCAGCTAAACGACCCATGCATGTCCCCCCCTTATTCCTAATTTTAATTGTACCTGTGGCTATTGGAATGTCAAGGGAGGTTATAAGACTATGGAACTGATTTACCCCGAAAACAAGTGAAAACATAACAGATTAATCATAACTGAATGTTTAGAAAATTCTTACTTAAACAAGAAAGTGTAATAATAGTTGATAAATTGTGAAATTGTGAGTATTGTAAAAATAAATGGAGCAATATTATCCATTGTTAAACAATTTTAAACTCTTTCAACTGGTACCCAAATACCTGCTGAAAGAATTTAAAGCCTCCGGCGGATGTCACGGAATCGGAAAGGAATTCAATATAGGATGTTAGCCTAAAATCATCGCATCCATGCGATAACGGCTAACTGACCTGCATCGGTAAAAACGCCACGTCCTGTGGCATTATCGAAATGACCGACATCGTGTCGGCCCTCGTGCAGGCCTAAGCACAAAGCCGATTCC
>NZ_JBFTHS010000098.1:0-7499 GCF_056394365.1 Lysinibacillus sp. 10T31 | reverse complement strand
AAGAGCATCTATCAAAGTTAGAGTCAGAAATAGATGCCCTCGCTAAAGAAATTGAAGAATATAGTATTATCAAATCTATCCCAGGCATCGGTGAAAAGATCGCTGCAACGATTATTTCTGAGATTGGTGAAATAGATCGATTTAACAACCCTAAAAAGCTTGTGGCTTTCGCTGGAGTTGACCCGAGTGTTTTCGAATCAGGTAAGTTTTCAGCGACAAAGAATCGAATTACAAAACGAGGTTCCAGTAGACTTCGTCATGCCTTGTTCATGGCTGTTCGTTGTGCAATACGAGATTGCAGGAAAACTAAAACAGACGATAAAATCATTCCTCGAAACAAGAAATTACGTGAATTCTATGATAAAAAACGTGACGAAGGAAAACCTTTTA
Source organism: Lysinibacillus sp. 10T31 (assembly GCF_056394365.1). NCBI lineage: Bacteria > Bacillati > Bacillota > Bacilli > Caryophanales > Bacillaceae > Lysinibacillus > Lysinibacillus sp. 10T31. Next base: position 7,109 of record NZ_JBFTHS010000098.1, on the reverse strand, counting down.
AAGTAGCAATAATAGCTTGTGTTAATAAACTATTACATTGGATTTTTGCCTTGTTAAAAAACAGAACTACGTACCAAGATTTAGCTTGATAAGTAGGTACAACTAAATCAAACAAAACCTTCCAAAAACAAACTTTAGGACGGTTATTTGTCATGCACTTTTTTAGTATAGCACGTGCCCATTAAACTTTTAACAGAAAATTATTGACAAACTATTAGCTGGTTTAGTTTAATTAATATCTTTCAAACATACCTATTAAATTTTTTCTTGATATTGTTATTCAATTAAATGGCACTAAAATGGAAATAAGCGTTGATCCTTGCTAGGATCAACGCATCTCGTTAGTAATAATCGAAAAATATTTATCTTTTAGGGTAGAGTTACTGTAAAGCTTTTAAATTCAATGTCAGTTTCATTAAAAGGTTGAATATCTCTTTTTATTTCATTGCCTTTAAGGTCAACTTCCACGCTAGTTCCTCCTTGGTGGAAATTAATATATGGTATAACTGTCAATGTCTTTGCATTATCCGTGATTGGGTCTATTAGTCGACTACCAGTTAATTCTTCCTTTCCATCGTTATTTTGAATTTGACTACCACCCGAATGTGATATAAGTTCATTTCCTTTATCATCAATCACTTTGAAATCTAGGTTCCCATTAGTTAAATAATTTATTTTTTCTGTGTCTGCATTAAAGTTAAAACGTAAGCCGGCTGCACTTATTTCTAAATCAGAAACTGTTAAATTAATGTCTTTTACAGTTTGACTGTGATTAATAGTTACATATTCTACTTCTGTTTTCATGCTAATAGGAGTAGAGAAATCCCACTGCTTACCGTCAACACCTGTAAAGTTTACACCTAGAGTAAACGCTTCAGGCAAATCATCTAGAGAATCAATGTTAATGATTCCTGTTCGATGTGTAGGTGATATTTTTGTTTCACTGTAAGTACTGGCATTTGAAAAAGCTTGTCCATTAATTTTGATTTCAGGCCCGGGTAATAAATATGATTCTTCAATAACTTTCTCTGATGTGATTGAAAATCCAATTGTAAAACGTGTCCCATCATAGAAAACTTCATCAAGTGTAATTGATGTTCCTCCAGTATTTTTGGTATCACCTATTAAATTTGTTAATCCTTGCTCATTTGCTTTCTCTAGACCAGGATCTCCAGAATCACTAAACACAGCACCAATTATTGGTATTTTTGAAACGATATTAGCCATAGCAGGAGAGACAGTTGCTGAACTAACAAACAGAATAGATGCTACTGCAACTGAACTTAAGCTATATACCATCTTCATTCTGAAAGACTTTTTTCCCCTTTGATTGTTCGCATGAATCGTTTTTGAAATAATTGCATCCAATTTATCAATTGGAACGTTGATGTTATCAATTTCTTCTTTAAACGATTGAATTCTGTCTGTCATCGCAATAAACCCCCTTTAATTTTGTTCTTAATAGATCTAGTCCACGACGAATATTCGTCTTCACAGTACCTTCGGGACAATCAAGAAACGCTGCAATTTGCTTAACTGTATAATCTTGATAAAAACGGAGTAGCAAGACCGTTTTATACTTTTCCTCAATATCGTCCATTGCTTGAAGAAGATCAAGATGTTCCTCAGTTCCAAAATGCTCTGTATTCTCAATCTGATCAAAGATTTCACTATTAATCGAAACAAGCTTTTGTTTCTTCTTTAAAGTTGTAATAGCTGTATTAATTAATATTCTCATTAACCACGTTGAAAAATAATCGTTATTTTTCAATGTATTAATTGAATTCAAAGCTTTATATATGCTTTCTTGAAACACTTCAAGCGCATCATCTTCATTTCGCATATACATATAAGCCATTCTGTACATTTTTTCTTTTTCTTCATGTATTAGTATTTGAAATGCCTCGGAATCGCCTTTTTTAGCACGCTTTACTAACTTTGATTTTATCTCCAATTAACAAACCTCCTTTCCTCTTATACTTATTAGAGAAATTGGAACAACAAAACGATTCAAATTTATTTAAAATATATACAAAAAAATCGGCATCCATCTATTCTGGAAGCCGTAATCCGATTAAAAACTAATTATATAAAAAATAAGTACAGTATCATACAATACCTTTGGTAAAAACTGAAGTTTACTCAAAGGTATCTACCCCATAATCTGGCCCGATTGTTGAACACAAGTTAAACATCATTGTTGAACTAACCTGCACCGTTACTTTAAGTACCATTCTTTCTATTATATTTCAAGTGTGTTTTTCCACAATCTGGACCTTAGCATAAAAAAGAGCACCATTCCTGATACGGAATTTCGCCCGATTATGTAACAAGAGTATTATATTGCTTTTTGTGCTTATTTAAATATATCCAATTCTATGTTTCTTTGATAAAATTTTTTATTATATTAGTAAAGGCGTTGATAGATTATGAACAAGGTTGCAATATGGGAAAACCTAAAGTCCTTTGGTACGGAATTTTTAGAAATTATTACCTCAGATACTTTGTCGAAAGTAAACAGTACAGTTATTTCTACGGAAAATGGTATTCCTTATAAAATCGACTACAATATAGAAATAAATGATTGGTTCATTAAAAATCTTAATATTGAAATACCTAACACACAAAAATCTCTTTATATTGAAACTAATTCTGATCTACAATGGTTTGACCAAAAAGGGAACGAAATTAAAGAACTTTACGGAGCAATAGATATCGATATTTCCTGTACCCCTTTTACAAACTCATTGCCAATTAATCGGACAAAATGGATAATAAATGAACCTCAGATTTTCAAAATGGTTTTTATTACAATCCCTGAACTGAACATTAAGAAAGTAGAGCAAATCTACACACTTATTGATGTGGGAAATGATTATCGAATGTTCCATTATAAAAGCGGTTCATTCGAGTCTATGATCAAAGTCGATAGTGATGGTTTAGTAATTAATTACCCAAAACTATTCAATCGAAAGTATTGACCTCAAAGCTCGGATAATCGTCCGAGCTTTTTTACATAACTATCATTGTGTTTCCTACTTTTGTTTCAATTACGAGGTTAATATACCCCTTCTTATTCAACTAACCTGCACCGTTAGTTGAATAGCAACAATCTTTCAGAAAACAGCCTTAAACAAAAATAACCTCCGAAAAAAATGAAGGTTACTTTTGTTTAAATAGTTAACTTTTAAGGCAATTTAAAAATATCATCTGCTAACATTTTAGAACCTGCTGCTCCCTTAATGTACTTTAAATTTCCCGAGGATAACCAATCAATTTCTTTTAAATTACTTAAAAGTTTGGTTATTTTAATGGAATCTGGTTGCTGGGATTTCGCTAAATAATTTTCACTAATTATTTTATTTCCAACAATCGCCAATACGTTTGCTAATGAAATATTTAATACTTACGAAAAGTGAAAGGCTTGAATAACAGAGTCTAGAAACATCAGTTGTAACCACCCAATCGAGTGGTTTTTTTGTGTATATATGCAATAATCTTGGATTGGTTCAGTTCTAATGTGCAAATGTGCAATAAAAAAGTAAATTCCTTTAGATACAGATACTAATTGTAATTTTTCACAACCTAAAGTTTTTCCGACTGCAGTTACTGACCATTGGGAGAATCAGTCGAGAAAAATATAGTCATTTAGTTTTTTTATTCTTTGGATGCCTAACTTCTGCTTCAATTCATCTAAGCCATCAAGGTGGTTAAATGGTTCGTATATATATTTTATTCAACTAACCAACGATCTTTAAGAAACAGCTTTAAAGAAAGCGATACTGTTCCTCATCTATAAAGGATACAGTATCGCTTAGCATTTTAATTAATTTTTGTTTTATTTTTAGACATCAAATGTATGATTATTTCAACGAGTACGACAACAATTAAAGAAAGTCCAAATAGTGGCATTAGTATACCTAAAATGATCATGAATATGATAAAAGGAATGGATACCTTTTGAGAGATTTTAGGTGGTGCAGATAGCATACCTTGTTTCTTTCGTAGTAGCCATGTTCTAACTCCCCAAACAATCACTACTAAAAACGCTAGACATACTAGTAAATTGATTAATTTATTTGGCCAGCCAAACAAATGACCTTCATGTAAAGGAATTCCCCAAGTGAACCATTTAGCAAGAACGCCATAGTCCTCGTAACCTACCTTGTCTATATATTTTCCGCTATATTGATCAAAATACATTGTCGTTTCATCATACGGACTAACATCAAGACCTGTGACACCAGTGTTACTAGATTTTGCAACCGTATAGACACCGACTTCACTAGTAGGATAGATAATTGCGTAAGGTTTTGATATATTCATTGCATTAATTTCATGTTGTAGCTTTACTACGCTTAGTTGGTAAGGGTTCGTACCACAGACCGTATCGGCTCCGTTACCATGATGTGCTGCATGTCCTTCATGTCCTGAATCTGACGTTGGAGGAGTTTCTTGACGAGTAGCCCAAGGAATCTCACTTATATCAGATGTAGGAGGTTGCTGTTGCAATAATGGCGTACCGAAAGTAGGGTGATCTTGTGAAGCTTGGTAAATATATTTCCCCATAAACGCAGACCATGGTAAGCCTGTGAAAATAATAACAAGCATTGGAATCGTAATAATTGTCCCAATAAGTGCATGAAATTTTCTGCTTTTTTGACGTTTATTTGTCTGCTTTGTTTTCTTGAGTACTTTTGCTTTAAACGTCATGTAAATACCTGAAAGCAGTAAAAAGACAGCCCAGCACGCAGCTAATTCTACTAAATAATTGACAACAGTTCCCCCAATAAACAAGGAACTATGTGCATTTCTCATAATATTTGAAAATGTGTAACCAGCATCCTGACCACCGATAATTTGGTTATGATTATCTAAGAACACATATTTCTCATCGCCATCTGCATTCTTCATCGTCAAACGTGTATTGTAAGGCTCTTCTAGCTCTATAATTTTATTTGTTTTATAGCCAGCATATGATTCTTCTGCAAGTTTAACAGCATCGTCAATAGATTGTACCTCGGTTTTTCCACTTTCACCAAAAAAGTATTTATCATATAAATGATTTTCAACATTAGTATAAAATAAATAACCAATACCACTTAGTGTTAGCGAAATAAGAAGTGGAGTAATAAATAATGCGGCATAAAAGTGCGTTCGCCAAAAGCTCTGATAAAACGTGTTTTTCATGTCTAATTCTCCAATCAATAATAATAAGCGCAAATTTATTATATAGATAAAAAACGAAATAAGTATGAAGTCCTAAAGATTTTTTTATGACAAATATATGTATTACGATTGATATAATTAGGTTATAGAAAACAAAAGGAAAATTTTTTATAAAAGAGTCTACTTAATAGACGGGGGTGTTACACTATTTACTCCATGGCTTATTTATGCCATCGTACTTCAACTAAACTGCTCCGTTAGTAAAATCACTCCTTATGTCTAGAATTCTATTAAGTTGGCAATAATCCCTTTTATATTACTATTTTAGGGGGAATGGAATTGTTACTGTCAAAAGCATGGACTTTGTTTGAAGCTGATAAACGAATAGAGGGCTTTTCGCCACAAACGCTGAAGGCCTACCGGTTACAGTCTTTTCTATTAATTGGTTATTTTAAGGATATAGAGATGGAATTGCTTGAAACCAATCAACTGAAGGAATATCTTGCTATATCCGGCAAGCACTTAAAACCAGCCAGTCTTGCACACCGTATCCGCTTTATGAAATCATTTTTTCGTTGGTCTCATGAAGAAGGATACCTAAGTAAGAATCCAACTTCCAAAATTAAAGAACCGAAAGTAGGAAAGCGGATACCCAAGTATTTAACCGAACGGGAAATTGAACACCTCCGTGAATCCTGTCATTCCGCAATGGAAAAAGCAGTTTTCGAATTCATGTTTTCTACTGGTTGCCGAATTGGAGAAATAGTTGCGTTAGAAAAGAACCATATTAATTGGTCCAATCAATCCGCAATCGTTAGAGGAAAAGGTGATAAGGAAAGGGAGGTTTATTTTAATACGCGTTGTGACATATGGCTTAAACGTTATATTGAAAGCCGTACTGACAATAATCCTGCCATTTTGTTACAGTAAGGCAGCCACATAAAATGAGTGTTGCCCAAATGCGATACATCATCAAGCGGATATCAAATCGTGCTGAAATCAATAAAGAAATTCATCCACACCAACTTAGACACAGCTATGCAACTCATTTGTTGAACAATAGAGCTCCCATAGAAGTCATACAAAGTCTTATGGGGCATGAGAAAAGCGAAACAACTAGGATCTACGCTCAATTAAGCGGGAGGCTAAGGAAAGAGTATTATCAGAAGTACTTTTAAATGTAAAAGGAGCAATTTCTTAAAAGACTTTGCTCCACTTGACAAAAGCACCCCGTTAGGTGAATTAACGATTGGGATTACGGTCAATAAACTTATCGATTTCATCTGATAATCTAAAAACAAGGTCGAAATAATCTTTTTCTGTCATCGGACCTTTAGCTCTCCACTTTTGCATTTCTTTATAGTGGAAACCATAAAAATAACCCACTAAATCATGTCTCGATATTCCCTGTTTCTTTGCCATATCCGAAATAGAAAGTCCCTTTTTCCAATATTCTTCATAATCATCAAGACTTATTCCTAAAAAATTGGATATTGCATCATAATCGTATTTGACATGGTAAACTAAAGTTCCTTCGTCTCTTTCTTCGTGCTCTTGTTCATTTTTTTCTGCATGGACAACTAATGAAAAAAATAAGGCTAAGGTAAAGAAAATAAGTAATCCTTTAAAAACAGACTTCAATATTGAACCTCCTTTTTTCTTTATTGTGTGAGGTTTTCGATATGTTATGTCCATCGTTAAAAAACTTAAATAATAAGCAATATTAGACAAACCTGCCCCGTAGTTCAATAAGAAAAAAAGAGCTGCCAATGCAACTCAATGATCTTCAAGTAAAGCACCCGTTCGTATTATAAGGTCAACCGGAGTAATCTGGTTGACTATTTTTTATTCAATTTATAGATTGATAGTAGCCGGGGTCGAACGGAAGCACCCGTGGGATTATATCCCGACAACTAAACTGTTCGCCCTCTACTTGTTAA
>NZ_JBFTHS010000097.1:0-8588 GCF_056394365.1 Lysinibacillus sp. 10T31 | reverse complement strand
AGTGATGAAACGGAATGCATATGGCTTTCGACGCTTCGATCACTTTCGAGCAAAAATCTTATTAAATTTAAAGTATAAAGATATCGGGGTTCATCTGGGTTAACGTGCTAAAAGATCACATCACCCCAACATTTGACTTAGAACCAAAAGAAAAAGAACATTTAAAATCGATAGGTGGATTAAAGAGGGTCAAGGAACTGGCAGTTGGGTAGATTATCCGCCTTGGTTTAAAACTAAGATAATGGACACGCCATAAATAAAAGGTAGAGTATGATTCCTAGTTTTTCCATGGAAACGATAATTCTAAGATTTCATCTTTCGTAGGCTTTCGGTCAGAATGGATTAAAGAAGCTGGAGTGGGTGCGGATTATATGCCGTAGTTAAACTTGATGTTTCATAGTTAGGAGGGTCCGCTCGTTAAAACATTTTAAAATAAATAAACAGCAAGAATTTCTATCAATTTAATAAAAAACCATTTGATTATGCATTTAACAGACCTAAAGTATCAGCATCTTGCTGGTGCTTTTTTTAGTGGTATGCGTAGCTTGCACATGAACTTTAGGGTGCAAGTTCCAATCTCTGAAGGAAGTAACACACCTGCCCTAGGAACACTACTATATATAAGGCTAGTTCAGAATGAGTTTGCTCAATAAAACAAAGCGTTTCTTTTGAAGACCGTATCGGATAAATAAGGTGGAAAGATGGTGTTAAAGTGTATGTGCTTATCCGGGGGGCTGACAGAAACGTGAAGTATCACTTCATAACCTATTTTGTGAAAAGTAGATAGTCTATTAGAGTTTCATAGAACACCTAAAGGAGAAGGTAATTTCCTAATCATGCAGCAGTCTGCCTGTTCAAATTAGCTGTACTTGTAAAACAAGTGCGGCCACAGGGAATCTTGTTGACAGTTAGGAATAAAAATAGAACACCTATATCAAATACTTTGGACATCTAAGTATAGAGGAGCAGATTGTATGCATGGAATGAAAAACAGTAGAATTCTCGAGTTATAGTATGTATGTAAATTAGGAGGGTGAACCATGCAGGATTATAATGTAAAGGTAGAAAAATTAACAAAGAACTATGGGAAAAAAGCTGTTCTGAAAGGAATAGACTTTACTGCTAAAAAAGGTGAAATTATTGGTGTTATCGGTAAAAATGGTGCTGGGAAATCGACATTCTTGGAAATTTTAATGACGATTAATGATTATAATGACGGTAAGGTAGCTGTTTTTGGTAATAACTTAAAGGAAATTGATCAAGTTCAGCTGGAAGAAATCAAAAGTAATATATCTGCTGTACTTCAGCCTACACAGTTTTATAAAAAATTAAAAGTAAAAGAATTACTAGATCTTTTTCGTGCCTATTATGGTAGCAAAGTAGATTTAAATGAAATTATCGAAGAGTTTGAATTGCAAGAGCATCTAAATACGTTTTTTGATAATTTATCTGGAGGCTGGAAGCAAAAGGTTAGCCTAGCGATTGCTTTTTCTTCAAAACCGCGTTTGATTATTTTGGATGAACCGACTACCGGTCTGGATCCTCATATGCGGAACATATTATGGGAAAGCATCACAGGATATATAAAAAAAATGACAGTACAGTGATTTTATCGACTCATTACATGGACGAAATAGAACTCTACTGTGATAAAGTTCTATTCATCAACGACGGTGTAACCGAAGTATATGATACGCCAGAAAATATATTGAAATCAGGTTATAAGTCTATTAATAGCTTTTATCTTGATAAAATTTCTAAATAAGGAGGAGAAAAGATGTTATTAACACAAATTAAATATGACTTAATCATGTTTTTTAGAGAGTTATTTTATTTGGTTTTCACAGTTGTTGTACCGCCAGTAACATATATTTTAATGGGACAAATGTTCAGTAATGCAACCTATAGCGGAGGAATGAACTATGTTCAAATGTATACACCATCGTTTATTGTCCTAATTAGTTTTTCAGTAGTATTCTTTGCCTTTGGTTTTGATCAGGTAATGAATCGTGCGGAAGGAATTGAAAAAAGACTTTTCATTACGCCTATAACAGATAAGATTCTTCTAATGTCCAGTATTGCCAAGTCATTTATTATTGCAACTGCAGGATTTGTCTTAATTGAACTAAATAGAACGTTCACCACTGTTGTTTATTGATTATAGTATTATTCTTCGAATCTCATTTCCCTATAGTAGATAAACTTTACATGGCAATATCGTAAAAATAATCATATTTTTTTATGCTGTTTTTTCTGATAACAACAAATGAAACATATTCACACAGCATTGTTTTGACCAAAAATACCTAATTAATCTCTTTCTTTAACTTTTCACAATAGAATGTGAAGGTTTTCTACCATGCAGTAAATAATAAATACCAATTCCGATTATTATAAGGAATGAACAATAAAAATATAATGTTCCATGATTAAATTTAGCTGCGGCAATACCAAAGATAAATGATCCAATGCCGAACCCAAAATCATATATAGTAAGGAATGTAGCCGTAGCTAATGTTCTCTTTTTAGGTGGTGCTACTTGAATAGCAATGGTTTGAAAACTTGGAAACATGGTTCCCCACCCAACTCCAATAAAGGCTGCTGATGTAAGAAATAACAAGGACGTATTCGATATACTCAATAAAAAAGTACCGACTCCAAAGCATAAAATAGCTGGATAAATTATAATATTTGCCCCGAATAAATCATACCATTTTCCGGTAAATGGTCGGGAAATTAAAAGTACCACTGCGTACACAACAAAAAAATAACCACCAGCTTCCACTAAACTTTGCTCTTTAGCATATATGGAAACGAAGGAGATAATTCCAGAATAAATCATTCCAAAGAAAGCTGAGACCAATGATACAGGAATGGCGGAATTTTCTAAATAACCTCCAAATTTAATATTTGTTTTTCGTTCAATTACCTTTTCTGGCATAGAAGCTTTCTTAGGTAATTTAACAAGTAACCCTGCAACGAGTGCAAAGAGAGCACAAAATACATTTATAATGAACATTACATTTGTCCCTGTTTGTTGCATAACAGTCAAACCCAAAAAGGGACCAATAGCCATAGCAAGATTTAGCGTTAGTCCATAGTACCCCATACCCTCTCCTTTGCGAGATTCCGGGATGAGATCGGCCACAATTGCTCCAGTGGACGTTGTGGCCATTCCAAAACCAATTCCATGAAAAAAGCGGAGAATTAGTAAGCCAATCAGAGATTGAGGAATAAAATACAAAATTGAAGCTGTGAAAAGGACAAGGAGGGAACTTATAAAAACGACATGCTTTTCTGCCTTTTCGAACCATTTACCTGCAAATAGGCGTGTTAGGATGGATGCAATCAAAAAAACTGTAGTAATAAGTCCAGCTTCAGATTCGTCACTATGCAATTCTTGTATAGCGTATATAGGTAGTGTAACCAATAAATAGAAAAATGCTGTAAACACGAGAAAATTAGTAATGGCAATACTGATAAAATCCCTTGTCCATAATCGGGGTTTATCCAATATTTCCACCTCCCAGATCAAAATTTTTTCTAAATTCATTATTCAGTTATACTGTCATTTCTAAAAGGTACAGTTTATAATAAATGCAAATGACAGATGAGGTATTTCAACGATGAATGAACTAATAATTAATATCAATCGAAAAAGTAACACGCCTATGTACCAACAAGTTTATCAATATATACGAACTCAGATTTTATCTGGAAAATTAGAAAGGAATACAAAGTTGCCATCAATTAGACAACTTGCTCTCCAATTAAAGGTCAGCAGGAACACAACTCAGGTAGCCTATGAACAATTGCAATCGGAGGGATATATTCGAAGTGAGAACAAGAAGGGTTTTTTTGTAGATGCAACTATAACGGATGAGATGCTTACTTATGAACCTATTAGAGAACACCAACATGAAAAAAATCAAAATGACATAAAATTTATTGACTTTAAGATTGGGACAGTGGATCAAGAGAACTTCCCTTTGAAAAAGTGGAGAATGATTACAAACAAAATCATAAATGACTCTAGCATGTTTTCATACGGAGAAAAACAAGGCGATATTCAATTAAGAAAGGAGCTAGCAGATTACTTGTTTCAATCAAGAGGGGTTAATACTTCTGCTGAACAGATTATTATTGGTAGTAGTACACAACACTTGTTATTTCTTTTGTCGCTGTTGCTAAAGCAAGACTATCATTATTTGGCAGTAGAAGACCCTGGATATAATGTGGCAAGGGAACTATTTGCTCTTCAATCATTTATCATTGATCCAATCCCGGTAAAAGAACAGGGCATCCAAGTCGAACGGCTTTTAAAGTCGCCCTCAAAACTTTTATATATTACTCCTACTCATCACTTCCCATATGGAGTAACTATCCCTGTCAATGAAAGATTAAAGTTAATTCAATGGGCAAAAAGAGTGAAAGGATATATTATTGAGGATGATTACGATAGTGAATTTCGATACATCCATCAACCTATACCGTCTCTTCATAGTTTAGATTCTAATGATAGGGTGGTATATTTAGGAACTTTTTCAAAAGCATTGCTACCTTCTATCCGTGTTAGTTATATGGTTTTGCCTAGGAGTCTAGTAATTGAATATAAAAAGATACTCCCTTTGCTTGAGCAAACATCCTCAGCTATTCATCAGAGAACGCTGGCAACCTTTATGAATGAAGGATATTGGTACCCACACTTAAGGAAGATGAAAGCATTGTATAAACGTAAAATGAATCTATTGAATAAGGAATTACTAAAACACTTTAAGAATTATGTTGAAATAAAAGGTGGTAGCTCCGGAATTTCCCTTATTATCGAAGTAAAAACAAAAATGAGTGAAAAAATGCTAATTGAAAGGGCATTTGAACACGGAATTATAGTTTATCCTTGCTCAAAATATTTCTCGGAATATGTACCACAATATCCACATATTCAACTTGGATTGGGTAATTTATGTGAAGAAAAGATAATAAAAGGAGTATCTCAACTAGCAAAAATTTGGTTGTAATCTTATTAGAGGTACAACCCCATCGCTATTAAGTTAAGATTTTAAGTTTGTTACTACTATTGGACAATTGAATTTCTAACAAGATTGGTTGAAGAGGGTTTGTGAGAAATTGCACTTAAACTCCCATGAAAGAACGTAATCATCTTTCATTTTCTGTGGTGTAGTGTTGATTTTAAGCGACATGGATGGCTAACGATGCAGTTTAGTTGAAGAAGAAGGTTACTTTAAACAGATATACCAATGCGAAATTTTAAATTCTATCACTATATTGAATGAATATCTGAAAGAAAATGTGCAGTTGTAGCTTTGTAAAAAAGATTGAACGTTTATAAAAATTGATAATTTGTAATAAAGTTTGATAAAAATCATCTCTTTAGTTATCCTTTAGATGATTTTTTTTTGGACATTTATGTTAAAATTGATGTTTATCTTGTGAAGAATTTCTTCCAATCCTTCCACCGTATGGTCCACTTTATCAACGAACTTAACAATTGACCAAATGATTGCTATTCAACGCTCTCATAAAATTGGCGTCAAGAATATTAAACAAATGGAAATTACCGGAGAAGGGAGAATAATTGGATATTTGTGGTATTATATAGTGAGCGAAGAAAAAAGAATAAAATTTTCCAACGAGCTTCGCAAACAATTGAAATTACCAATAGAGGGTCCTGCCGACAAAATGCTACAGACCTAATTACTGTAAGACACTTTTTGGAAGGATTAAATCAGTTCCTACTTTTATAGAATAGGCTGATATGGTATTTACTTAGGTTATAGTAACAGCTAGGTTTTAATAGCTGAGAATTAAAAGGAGAGATTTCATTATTTATGTTTAAAAATTTTTTTGGAAAGTGCTTAGTAACTTTTTTTGTTTTACTTTTACTTATCCCTGTTTTTACAAATCAAAAGGCTACAGCTAATTCACTACCTCAAAATGAAATGCGTGCAGCCTGGATTGCAACAGTATCTAATATTGATATGAAGGCAGGTATGAGTAAAACCCAATATACTCAATGGGTTCAAAGTACCTTAGACAAATTAAAAGCTGATAACTTTAATACAGTTATTTTTCAAGTTAAGCCATTAAATGATGCACTGTACCCGTCTAAGCTTGCTCCATGGTCATCGTATATAACAGGCAATACACAAGGGACCAATCCGGGTTTTGATCCATTGCAAATAATGCTGGACGAAGCACATAAGCGAGGATTAGAACTTCATGCTTGGGTAAACCCATATAGGGTCACTATGCCTTCGCAATCTTTGTCTAATCTTGCTGCCGATAATGTAGCCCGTAAAAATTCTAATTGGGTAGTGAAATACGGTAAACAATACTATTTAGATCCTGGTTTGCCGGAAGTTCAAAATTACTTATTATCAACCATAGAAGAATTAGTAAGCAACTATGATATCGACGCTGTACATATGGATGATTACTTCTATCCTTATAAAATAAAAGGAGAGACTTTTCAAGATCAACAAACTTTTAAAAAGTATGGTGGCTCATTCAAGAATATTGAAGACTGGCGCAGAAATAATGTTAATCAATTAGTAAAAAAGGTTTATGCAAGCATTAAGGCAATTAAACCTCATGTTCAATATGGAATATCTCCGTTTGGAATTTGGCGAAACAAAGGGCAAGATTCTACTGGTAGTAACACGAATGGAATGAGTAACTACGATGATCTTTATGCTGATACAAGACAGTGGATTAAAGATGGAAGTATCGATTATATTGCTCCTCAAATCTATTGGTCAAGAAATCATAAAGCAGCAAATTACTCTGTTTTATTAGATTGGTGGGGAAGAGAAGTTCAAACGTACGCAAAAGTCCATCCTGTTAATCTATATATTGGCATGGCCAATCATAAAGTTGGAAATGATTCTGATACTGCATGGAATAATAAGACGGAACTTATCAGCCAAGTAATCGCCAACAGAGCAAATAAAAATGCTCAAGGACAAATGCATTTTTCTCTAAGAAGTATTAACAATAACGCTCTTGGATATGCTTCTTATCTAAATCAGCAACTATACAATTATAAAGCTTTAACACCTACAATTTATTGGAAAGGCTCTGCAATACCTTTAAGTCCAACTGATGTTAAATTGAGTAAAGAGTCTTTCGGCATGAAGCTTACTATTACAGATGAAAATAGTACTCAACCAAGGAAATATGTAATATACCGATTTGATGGAACAAAAGAAGGATCATATGAGGATGTTAAAAATATAGTAGACGTGGTTTATAACACACAAGGTAATACTGTTTATGTAGATACTATTGCAAATAATAGTAAAGTATACACATATGGTATAAAGTCTATATCTGCTACGGGTGTGGAAAGTAAAACTGCTTTTGTTCTAAAAGACGGAAATTCTTACCAGCAGCAATAGAGCCAACACCTGAAGGGCCAGAGCAACCAGAAAAACCTGTAGATCCAAAGCCTATTGGTAGAAAATAATCGATCTTTTTTATAAAAACCAATCTTTAATTTGAGGGATAAGAATCCATTTTGATCAATCTTTTTTCAAAATGGATTCTTTTTATTTATCGTAAAATGCTGGTTTGTGAAGAATTTTTGATCAAACTTTATTTTAAAGCAACTTCAGTAATCAAATAATAAAAAAACTGACAACTAATGTTGTCAGTAAAAAGAATGAATTACCTACCTTTATGTTTATTTTTAGACTTTTGAACTTTGATATTCCTAATATATTCTTTATGTTCTTCTTTTAGTCGTTTGCAGGTAACAGATTTTTCTTTTTTTCTAAGATCCATTTCTGCTTTAATCGCTTCTTCAGCCTTAGTAGAAATACTAGGTTTTTTAAGTTCTTTCGCTACTTTTCTTTGAAGTCTTTTAGGGTTGATTTTTTTAACTTTATTTTGTTGGATGGGTATTCCGCTATATTTATCATTATTTTTGATAAAATCCAACAAATTCGTATTTACAAAATCATAGACTTCTTGATCTTTAGGTTCTTTTCCAAAAATATACCGGTATGCTTTGTATTTATTTTCGGAAATGTTTTCTATTAGCCCTATATAAAATTGTCCATCATAGCAAATGGTTAGTTTCATAGTAGGTCCCTCCTTAAAATTAAACTCGAATGATGGACATCCCAAGGAGGGGAAGGTTATTGACATCAAAATTATGATGCATCCGGACTACCAACCGAATCGTATTTTTTCATTCAAGTATGTATTATAAACGATATAGCAATTTTTGTAATGAAAAATTTGGATATTAATTATTAATTGACTTGAAATTGATACAAAATAAAATATCTTATTAATGAACAATATGAGGAAATTAATAAATATGGTGGGATCCACTTTTAATTGCGAATATCTAAGAATTTGTGATGAATCGCACTTAAACTAACGGAGTGCGTTAATTAAAGATCATTGAGTTGCTAAAGTGTACCCTTTGTAAAGGACATTTTGAAAAAAAGCTAGGCGACTTTTTGAAGCTGCTGTCTGTATTTTGCAGGCGGCAGCTTTTTCAAGTTCCATTGCCCTCGATAATGGTTGTAATACATCATATAACTTTTCACTTCTCGTTT
>NZ_JBFTHS010000096.1:0-8757 GCF_056394365.1 Lysinibacillus sp. 10T31 | reverse complement strand
ACAACAAGCGATTGAGGATTATATCCAGTTTTACAATAACGATAGATACCAAGAACGATTAAACGGCTTAAGCCCATTAGAATACAGGGCTAAAGCCGCTTAAAAGCTTTTTATTATTTCCACTGTCTACTTGACAGGGAGCAGTTCAAATATTGGTGGGTGTTTTTTTTTGTGGTTGAATGATTGTTTTAAATGGGGGTAAGAAGGAAGAGTTGCTAAAAACTGATCAGGTAAAGAGTAAAACTGCTCGGGGATGAAGTAGAATCACTCAGGTGACTACTCGGCTCCAACAAAAAATCGCTCATATTCAAAAAATCACACAAAAAACAGCAGCCGATATGAGCGTATCAGCTGCTGTTTTGTAAGTGTAAGAGATTTAATTAATGGTTCATCAAAATATGATGAGGAGTGTCATTATTAGTACGTGTGGGCACGAATATGACAATTACAGAATAGGCAAATGCTTATAGGTGGTTACATTTTTCACAAGTGTTGCTGTAGCATTCACTTTGTTCTTCAATTTTTTCACCGCATTCTGTACATTGCTTTGCAGGTAGGTTCTTGAAAAATTCAACTACATTTTCTAACATTGTGGACTCCTCCTTTAAGTTCATCTGTACTATTACTGTTTTGATATTTCCTAGTGTATTATAACAGAAGCATTTCGTCAACACAAAATGCCTAATTTACGTTAAAATAAATATGGATATTTTGTGAAGGAGGAAACGTAATTTATGATATTCGTTGATAATAAAGGGATTCATGACCCACGCATTAACCTTGCCATTGAGGAGTATTTATTAAAAACGATGGATGTTGAGAAGGAGCCAGTGCTACTTTTTTACATTAATCAGCCTTCAATCATCATTGGTAAAAATCAAAATACTATCGAAGAGATTAATACAGATTATGTAGAGGATAATGGCATTATCGTTGTGCGACGTCTTTCTGGTGGGGGCGCGGTGTATCATGATTTAGGTAATCTTAACTTCAGTTTTATCACTAAAGACGACGGCGATAGCTTTATGAATTATAAAAAATTCACTCAGCCTGTTGTAGATGCACTTGCAAAAATGGGCGTTCATGCTGAGCTGTCAGGCCGCAACGACATTTTAGCGGAAGGGCGTAAAGTATCTGGGAACGCACAATTTTCTACAAAGGGCCGTATGTTTAGCCACGGCACTTTAATGTTTGATACAGAAATTGATGCTGTTGTATCCGCATTAAAGGTGAAGAAAGATAAAATTGAATCAAAGGGCATTAAATCGATTCGTTCACGAGTAGCTAATATTTCTGAGTTCTTAAAGGATAAGATGACAGTCGAAGAATTCCGCCTAGAAATTTTAAAATCCATTTTCGGTGGTGAAGAAAATATTCGCTATTATGAGTTAACGGAGGAAGATTGGGCAAATATCCATAAGCTATCTGCTGAGCGTTATCAAACATGGGAATGGAACTATGGGAAATCACCACGCTTTAATATTCAAAAAACGCATCGTTTCCCAACAGGAGGTATTGATATTCGCTTAGAGGTGAATCATGGAATTATTGAAGAAGCGCATATTTTTGGTGATTTCTTCGGTGTAGGCGACATGGCAGATGTTGAACAACGATTAGTTGGGACAAACTATGATCGAACTGCAATTGCTGAGGCGTTAACAGATATTGATATTCCAACATACTTTGGTGGAATTACGACAGATGAGTTTTTACAATTAATTTATTAAGAAAAGCTTGTGTAGAAATTGGCAAATGTCCTTATTGAGGCAGAGACATTTTGACACAAAAATCTCTAGCTAATGATTCGTGTTAACTTTTGCTACAAAAGGTTCGCTGACAGTTATGTCGACGGACCTTTTTTTGATACAATATAAGATAGAAAGGAGTGCTGGTATGGAAAAGCATCGAATATTTATTGTCGAAGATGATGTGAAAATTGCGTCTTTGCTCGCAGAAACGCTTAGAAAATATCAATACGAAGTTGAAACAATCAAAGAATTTGATCATCTCGTTGAAGAATTTACAGAATTTAATCCACATATGGTGTTGCTTGATATAAATTTACCTTCGTACGATGGCTACTACTGGTGTCGCCAACTACGTCAACATACAACTTGTCCAATTATTTTCATTTCCGCTCGTTCTGGGGAAATGGATCAAATTTTTGCGCTAGAAAATGGGGGCGACGATTTCATTACGAAGCCATTTAATTATGAGATTGTACTGGCTAAAATCCGTAGTCACTTGCGTCGTACATATGGTGAATATGCAGCAAGACAAGAGGAACGGACAATTAAACAAGGACAGCTAGTTCTTCATTTAGAAAGAATGGAACTTCATAAAAATGATTTAGAGATTCCACTTCAGAAAAAAGAATGTATCATTTTAGAACTGTTAATGGGAAATGCGCCAAAAGTTGTGACACGTGAGCAATTGTTAGAAGAGCTTTGGGACGATCAGGCATTTGTCGATGAGAATACGTTGAACGTCAATATGACACGAGTGCGGAAAAAACTAGCAGATTATCATATTGCGTCTTCTATAGAAACGGTACGCGGAGCAGGCTATCGCTTTATTTTAAGTGCAGGTGAGTTATAGTGGGCTGGAAATTATTTTTGCGTGATTACGCATCGTTCATTATATTCCAGTTCATACTAGTGGGCTTCATCATGGTCTTATATTGGCTGGACGGCTTTCGAAATGTTGATACCGCTATTTATTCCTTCTGTATTAGTTTAGTGTTGTTAGCCTCGTTTTTACTTATCCGTTATTTAATGCGCCAACGTTATTTGTTAAAAATATCGCAGCTTCCTAAAACAATGGAAGATGTGTTACAGAAAAATGCTAAAACACCTGAGGCGATACAGGCTGAGAAATATATGCATGAACTATATCGACTTTATAAGCATGAGCTTCAATCGTTATATGCAGGCCAAAAACGACATGATCAGTTTATTAATCAATGGGTGCATCAGATGAAAACACCAATTTCTGTTATTGAGCTCTTATTACAGGATGAGCGTCCTCTTGATAAAAAGAATGTGCAGGAGGAAATTGACCGCTTACGAAGAGGCTTGGATATGGTGTTGGTGAATGCTCGATTAGAAAATTTTGAAGAAGATATGCAAGTAGAACAGGTTGCTTTAAAAACGATTGTTACTGCAACTGTTAATGAAAATAAACGTTTATTTATTACGAAACGTGTTTTCCCAGAAATTCATATTGAGGATGATATCATCGTAGCAAGTGATTCAAAGTGGCTTCGCTTTATTCTCGGGCAATTCGTAACGAATGCGGTTAAATATACTTTTGAAGCAAATAAAAAAATATCGATTTCTGCCATTACGAAGGATGACTGCGTACAATTAGCCATTTGTGATGAAGGTATTGGTATTCCAACATCGGATCTTTCCCGTGTCACTAAAGCCTTTTTTACTGGTGAGAATGGGCGTAAAACTGGAGAATCCACAGGGATGGGCTTATATTTAGCTAAAGAAATCTGTGAAAAACTCGGTCACGAATTAAACATTACATCAGAGGTAGGAAAAGGAACAATTGTTACAGTGACATTTACGAATTAGGGGGATCGGAAATGATAGAAGTATGTATGGATGAATGGGTTTTACATGTAGAAACAGAAAAAACAGAGGCATTATACGAATCGCATAACGATATTTGTGAGTGTTTATCCTGCAAAAATTTTCGTAAGGCTAGTCTTTTGCTTAATGAAGAAGTAATGCATTTTTCGAATAAGCTTGGGCTAGACTTACATAAACCAGCTTTACTTAACGCTTTCCCTGTAGAAGGTGAACAAGTGATGTACAGTGGGCATTATACGATTTGTGGAGAAATAATTGAAGGTGAAATGGATGCCTGGGATGTAATTGTTGGGTCGCATTGCTTTAGTCTAGTGGAGGAGGATGGTAATCAGTCAACTGAATCATTGACAGAGCCGCATTTTCAAATTGGCTTTGAGGTAGTATTGCAGTGGCTTTTACCAGAATCCATGGAATTAATCAAGAAATAAGGTGAACAAGGTATGCCTATTTTACAAATAAAAGACGTGACGAAGGTGTATGAAGGCAAAGTAACTCATCGTGCGTTAAATCAACTAAGCTTTGATGTGGAGGAAGGTGAGTTTTTAGCAGTCATGGGTCCATCAGGAAGTGGAAAAACAACGTTATTGAATATCATTTCTACGATTGATGAACCAACGAGTGGAGAAATCATTTTAGATGGCATGAATCCTCATACACTGAAAGCAACTGAGCTTGCCTACTTTAGAAGAAGACAGCTTGGTTTTATTTTTCAGGATTTTAATCTTTTGCATATGCTGACAGTGGAAGAGAATATTGTGCTGCCACTTACATTAGATCAACAGCCATTAGAAGTAATAGAGGAGCGTCTTGCAAGCATTGTGGAAAAGCTCGATTTAACTTCATTCTTGCATAAACGCCCAAATGAAATATCAGGTGGACAAGCACAAAGAACAGCCATTGGACGGGCACTTATTCATAATCCAAGTCTCATTTTAGCAGATGAGCCAACAGGGAATTTGGATTCGAATTCTTCGCGTGATGTACTTGAACTTTTAACAAAAGTTAATCAGGAAAAACGAACAACGATTGTAATGGTAACACATGATCCTATTGCAGCTAGCTACTGCGATCGCGTGTTATTTATTAAAGATGGTGAATTTTTCAATGAAATATACAAAGATGACCGTCGTCAAATGTTTTTCCAGAGAATATTAAATGTTTTAAGCTTACTAGGAGGAGGACAAGTAGGTGACCTTTCGACAATTCGCTTACCGTAATGTCGTACGGAACAGCCGTATTTACGGTGCCTTTTTCATGGCAAGCTTTTTTTCTGTGGCTGTGTTTTTCATCTATTCAATGCTCATGTTTCATCCGGATATTGAACAAGGGATATTAGGCGAAGCATCGTTAATTGGAATGGTTGGTGCGGAAATCGTACTCGTCCTTTTTACCTTATTCTTTTTATATTATTCGATGAGTGCTTTTTTAGAGGCTAGATCACATGAGTTTGCAATTTTATTACATTTAGGAATGGAAAAACGCCAGATGAATAAGCTTGTCTTTTTGGAGACAATGATTATTGGATCGGGCTCTATTTTTGTTGGGATTATATTTGGTTTCTCATTTTCGAAATTCTTTTTCATGATTGTTCGAGAAATTTTACATTTAGATGAGCTACCCTTATATGTTTCATGGCAGCCATTCCTATTAACGATTGGTGTCTTCACAAGTGCTTTTGTAGTCATTTCCTTAATTAGTGTGTATTTTACACGTGAAAGAAAATTGCGCGATCTCCTTAAGGGAAATGTCTATTTAAATAGCACTGCAACGTATTCTAAAATTCGCGCTGTATTTGGTATTACCCTTATTTTATCAGCATATGTACTAGCATTTATCGTATCGAAAACAGCTTTAATTGGTCTAGCATTATTAATCCCGTTTTTTGCGACATTTGGAACATATTATTTTTTCAGTGATTCTTTACCTTGCTTTTTAGATAAAGCAAGGGGCAAACGGAAATTCCATTGGCAACGCTATCGCCTTCTTTCATTAGCTGAGCAAACGCATATTATGATGGACAATGTGAAAATGTTTTTTGTAGTAACGATGGTGTCAACAATGGCCTTTTTATCGGTCGGCGTTTTAGCAACAATGTCATCATATACAATACAATATGATCGTTTAAATCCATTAGGGCTTGTCTATAAGGGAGATGTCGACAATCCTTATGAACGAAATCATATCGCCTCTTTACGAATTCAATTAGAGGAGAAGGGTTTGTCCTATCATTTATCGCGCTTTGTCGTCATCAAGCAAACATCTTCATATACCCACAATGAAGTTGAAGTTTTTAGGGAATCAGATATGAATGTATTGCTTTCTTCCTATAGTTACCCATTACTTGATTTGGATTCAGGAGAGGCAGTGTTTATACCATACTCGGAAGATTCTCTAAAAAAACTAAAAGATAAAGTTGTGCATACAGTATTAGAGGAAAACTCCATCCCGATAACAATTGATAGCGTATATCCTGAAATAGTATTCCCAGGGTCTATTGTTAGTGTGAATTCTATAGTAATTAGCGATGAGGATTTTAGTAAGCTTAGAAAGCCGATTGCCGATAAAGACGTTATGCAGCCAACCTATCATTTATTTACCTTCTATATCCCTCAGTGGATAGAGACGAAAGATATTGGTAAGGACATAGAAGAGTTAAAAGCATCTCAATATTTTTATAAGAAGAATAGATTTAGCCCATTTTTCTTTGTAAATGCAGGGTTAGATTATTCTTATGTATTAGCTACTTACTCATTATTCACATTAGTAGGGGTCTTAGTAGCAACTGTATTTTTATTAGCAGCAGGTAGCTTCGTTTACTTTAAACTGCATACTTCTCTTGAAAGAGAAAAGCGTAAATTCGATGTCTTAAAGCGAATGGGCTTAACAGATACCGAGCTCAAAAAGCTTGTGAATCGACATTTATTCCCACAATTTTTCTTGCCATGGGGTGTTGCAATGATGCATAGCGCCTTTGCTTTTCTTATGGTTCAAGGTATCTTAAAGGATATTGCTAATATTTCCATAGTAAAAGAAGTTGTCTTTGCTTTTGGGTTTTTTGTTTTAATACAAGTAGTCTATTTTTATTTGATTCGTTGGCGATACATCTCGCATATTCGTTCGTAATAAAGATGTACGAGAGAGAAAAAAATGAATTATTTGACGTAATTTACGACATGAAATAAAAAGTCTCGTTGTCTTTTAGATATATTTCTTATATAATATTACTGAATAATGATTCATTTTATCTCCATTCAGTAGAAGACTCCCACCTCTAAGGTGGTGAGGTGGATTCGGGTGTGATTCCTTTTTAAGGGATGTCCATATGTCTACTGAATGAAGATAAAGCCTCCGGCGGATGTCACGGATTTTAAAAGGAATGAATTGTGCTGGCACAATTCAAAATCCGGACCTCAATTACGCCAAGGCGAAATTGATACGATAAAGGGGATGGTGTAATTGAATTTAGTTTCAAGTGTTCGTCAACAAGCATTAGAGCAACCAGATAAAATTGCGTATCATTTTATGGGGAAAGATACGACGTACGGTGAGTTTGAACACACAGTTGGTCGCTTTGCAAAGGGGTTACAAGATTTAGGGGTAGAAAAAGGGGACCATGTGGCGTTTTTACTCGGCAATACACCACATTATTTAATTGCGTTATATGCAACAATGCGTTTAGGAGCAACAGCAGTTCCTGTTAATCCAATCTATACACCAGATGAAATTTCATATATTTTGCATAATGGTGATGTAAAAGCTGTTATTGCGCTTGATGCACTTCTTCCATTAGTAGAAATGGGTGTACATGCTTTTCCAAAAGTAAAAACATTTGTTGTTTGTGAAACAACAGCAGATGTTGCTGAAAAAGTAACGACTTTATCCGAAGAAGCAAAGGCTAAAATAAATTTATTTTCACAAGTAATTGCTAGTGCATCGGACTCATTGCAGCCAGTTGAAGTAGCTGACGATGATAATGCAATTATTTTATATACTTCAGGAACGACAGGTACGCCAAAGGGTGCAATGCTGACTCATAAAAATATCTATTCAAATGCTCGAGATGTAGCACATTATTTAGGCTATAAAGCAGATGATCGTATTATTGCTACGTTACCAGTTTTCCATGTATTTGCGTTAACTGTCGTTGTCAATGCACCTTTATTGAGTGGAGCAACGGTTTTACTTGAACCACGTTTTAGTCCAACTGAAATCTTTAAATTAACGAAGGAACAAAAAGCAACAGTCTTCGCAGGTGTGCCAACTATGTATAACTTCTTGTATCAATTACCTGAAAGCAACCCTGAAGATTTCTCAACAATACGTTTAGCGATTTCAGGTGGTGCGTCTTTACCGGTAGCACTATTACATAATTTCGAGAAGAAATTTAATGTTCGTGTTTCGGAAGGCTTTGGCTTATCGGAAGCTTCACCAGTAACGTGCTTTAACCCATTGGATCGTGAGCGTAAGGCAGGTTCTATTGGGACATCCATTTCCAATGTTGAAAACAAGGTGGTGGATGTTAACGGTCAGGAAGTGCCTGTTGGTGAAGTAGGGGAGCTAATTGTACGAGGACCTAACGTTATGAAGGGCTATTATAAATTACCTGAAGAAACAGCGATGGCTATACGTGATGGCTGGTTATACACAGGAGACTTAGCTAAAGTTGATGAAGAAGGGTACTTCTACATCGTTGACCGTAAAAAAGATATGATTATTGTAGGCGGATTTAACGTCTATCCAAGAGAGGTTGAAGAAGTACTCTTTGCTCATAATAATATCGTTGAAGCGGCAGTTGTAGGTTTCCCAGACCCTAACTTAGGTGAAGCAGTACATGCATATGTTGTCTTAAAAGATGCAGAAGCAACTTCAACAGAAGACCTTCTCGCATTCTGTGCAAAGCATATGGTGAAATACAAGGTTCCTAAAGTAATTGAGATTATGGACGAATTACCGAAAAATACGACAGGAAAAATTTTACGTCGTACATTAAAAGAAAAAGTATAAGAAACAGGAGGCTGGGACATAACTAGCTTCAATTAGTGAGAAATCCGAATTTGAATTCATTCAAATTCGGATTTCTCTATTTTTTATGTTGTCTCCATCTAGCTCTTAGTTAATGGCTGTGAATTTCCTTAAATTCACGGCCATTAATGCGAGG
>NZ_JBFTHS010000095.1:0-9067 GCF_056394365.1 Lysinibacillus sp. 10T31 | reverse complement strand
AACTAATAGTAAGTTAACTCAAGAACAGTTAGCACAAAAATTAAATGTATCAAGACAAACAATTTCTAGTTGGGAAAACAATCGAAATTTACCTGATTTACAAATGGTGGTCCAAATCGCACAAACATTTAATCTTTCTCTTGATCAATTAATTTTGGGGGATAATACTATGACAAATAAATTGGTGAACGACGGAAGCGAAGTAAGAAAAGCAAAAATGAACTTAATAAGTATCATTTTGTTAACAATCGCAGCAATTTGCTTTTTAGCAAAGGCATTTTTGGGACAGCCAGAAGTAGATAGTAACGGCATGTTACACGAACCATTTTTTCTAATTCCTATTGGCTATTTATTTTTATTAAGTGGAGTTATAGGTCTATTAATTGCTTTGGTAAAAAAAATAACAAAAAAATAGTTACTTGATAAATAAAAAAATGTGTTGAAAATTCTTTTGTATTTACAAAAGAGGAGAAACATCTATGAAGAAATTATCTAATGACCTTTTATTAAAAGCTTATTTAAACGCTAAAAATTTAGGACTTGACCCTAAATTTATTCAACAACTCGAATCAGAACTCAAAAGACGTTCAATCATCAATATAAGAACAAAGGAGTAGCATAATGCTACTCCTTTTTGTATGTTCTAAGCGTTTGAAAGCTCTAGATTTCTAGAAAAGGTTAGAAAGAGCATAAGGAAAAACTGATATCACTGACCGTAATATACTAGGCAAAGCCTAGTGTTTTAGTGATATCAAGAAAAAATCCAAAAGTACCCGTTGTAGCCCCCATTAAAAGCACCGTTATGGCCCCCCTATTTTGCCCATTACAACCTTGGAAAGATATGTGGTGCCTAAAGGTTAAGGTAGAAAAATTCATTACCAAAATGAAAAACCTTATGAACTTAAAAGTTCATAAGGCTACCGTACACTTTTAATACTGCACGTTATAAAACGGATCATTTTGTGGCGCTTTTTCTAAAAGCTCTCTAATTCTTTTATATTGTTTTCCTGTGTCTTTTGACTCTTCTCGGAAAACTTCTGTTACTAAGATAGGTGCGCCTGGTTTTCCAACCATAACAATATCACCTGGTTGGATGTTTAAATCACGTAAATATTTAGGAATATGCCACGTGTACTTTTTGGGATGTAGTTTCAATACTTCACCTTTTTTACTTTTGATATGAAATCCAGACAGTGTATTATCGTTTTTCATGTAACAATCTCCTATTTTTAGATTCAAAGGGGAAATTACCTTTTATTACCTAAAAATAATTATAGCAAACTAGAGGTTCGGTAAACCGATCCTCTTTTACCTTAACATAGCCAGTATTCTCTCACGTTCTTGCGCATAGGAGGCTTTCTTTTCTTCTGTTATTTCTTCTTCAGGCTCATGACGAGTCGCAAACCATGCTGGTACTGTTTCTACTTTTCTAGCTACTTGTTTTTCTGATGCTACAGATGAATGAACTACTGTTACATCGTTGATTTTGTTGCGAATAATGGCACTTAGTAAGGCTACACGGTTTGTTTTAACGTATTGATCACTCGCAGAAATGGCTGCATCTAATGATTGATACATAATCGTTTCTAATTGCACGTGAGACAGCGTTAGCTTGTCCTCTGCTTTGATTTTTTTAAATGAACCATAAATAACCCCCACAAATGGTTTAAAGCCTTCTAAAGAGCCTGTACGGGCTTGATAGAGATTTTTTAAACGATTATAAAGATTATTTTTCTTATCAGACGACTGCTTAGTAGACGTCTTTATATCTTTTATTATTTTAATTTGGTTATTATAGTTAAGATCCGAATTTGAGCCATTTGACTTTGATATGACAGCGTTTTGAGCCAAATCCTGATGTTTATTTTGATGTTTACTTAGATGTTTAAAGTCCTCTTTTAAGATTGCAATTTCATAAGCAGTTAGACGGTAAATGCCACTTAAAATACTTTCAAAATTAACGTGCTGCACATCCAAAATGACACGACAACCACTATTCGTTTTCCCTGATTTGTTTCTAGAAAGGATAAACAGTTTTGATTGCTCCAAATACTTAAACGCTGTTGAGATTGTATTTAAGCCAACCTCTAATTTTTTACTCAAATGCTCTCGGCTTACTTTGATAATGCCGTTGTATGTAAGATCATAAATCAATTTTTCTAGCACTCTATGTACTTTTCCACCAGGATAAATATCTTGTGCTGCCAAAGTTTCTTCTAGTTGCTGCAGGCGCTCTTCTTTGAGTTGCCGATCTCCTTTTTGATTGCCGTATGTAATAAATGTTTGGACTGCTTGGTTTGGTGTAGTTTTTAGTTTATTTTTCATGGTAGTTGCTCCTTTTTTGAAGCAAAAAAGCGTTTTACATCGCTGTAGTAACGATGCAAAACGCTTTCGATGACGGAAACTTTTAATTAACTGTTGAAATGTATTCTAATTCATACTAGAATGACGTATATAGATACTATGTATCGTTTTAACAGTTAAAAACAGTCATTTCACGACAAGCTGCATCGTATGTACGAGATACGATAAGGCGATTAATAAAGTGCTACCAACACTTTATTAGTCACTGTGGGATGGCTTTTTTACGTTCGATTTAGTTATTCTTACCATACGCTAAAGTTAGCAACTTGTAAATATAATCTATGACTATTAATTTCTATTAGTTTATTGAAAATTCTAGTAGTGCGACCTCGAAATTTTAACTCATCTGCTACACGGTCTACTGGCGACCCCAAAACTTCCAACGAGATTTTGGTGGCATCTTTTTCAATTCTTCAACATCATCTTGCAATTTTTCAATCAATCCAATCAGTTTCTCTTCACGTTCTTGGCTAAATTTAAGCTGATTTTTCATTTCTTCAAAGTGTTGAGAATGATCGATGGGTGCTGGTAACTCTTTATTTTGGAGATTTTCGATTTGCAGCTGCATCTCCATCATCATTTTTTGTTGTAATCCGATCATTTCAATTATTTTCTCCATCGAACCTGGGTGAATTATCATCTCAGATTCTCTTTTTGTGACCTCTCCACCGAATTTCTCAAACAATTTTTCCTCGACCTCTGTAAAATCTGTCCGTTTAAACCCTTTTTCTCGTTGTTTTTGAATAGTTTCATGTATTAAATGAATTCGTTTAATCTGATGATCGTTATAAACCCGTTGATTATTATTATCTGGATCTTTCAATACATCTCCGAGCCAATCCCGTTTCTCCCACTCACGCAACTGGTGTGCTTCAATTGCTAATTCTTTTGTGATTTTTCCAATTGGTGTTAACGTTTTCTCCACCTCCATGATTATCCTAAATTTAGCTATATATTAAGTTGAATTAAGCTTTGTTTTATGCTTATTTTAGGCTGACTGATAGCTATTTACAAGGCTCTGATAATTCCTTTAAGTTTTGGCCGCCTTGCAAGGGGTCCCGTCAGATTTATGCGGATTTACAACGTTACCCCTTCAGCGTTAC
This sequence comes from Lysinibacillus sp. 10T31, assembly GCF_056394365.1. Taxonomy (NCBI): domain Bacteria; kingdom Bacillati; phylum Bacillota; class Bacilli; order Caryophanales; family Bacillaceae; genus Lysinibacillus; species Lysinibacillus sp. 10T31. The sequence goes on along the minus strand of NZ_JBFTHS010000095.1, from coordinate 5,600 downwards.
GCTGGAGGGGTAACGTTGTAAGTGCTGTTACGGCACTTACAAAAAATATAATATATTTTAGTTGATTCGAAATATTATAGAGGTGAATAAATGAGACATAGTGATGTGAAAGTAGGTAATTGTTACAACATTTTTTTTACTGATAGAGCTGCTGGAGAATCTTTAAGAGAGTGTGAGTTTGATGGTAATCATTTGGGTGTTGTTTTAAAGAAAAATAACGATGATAAAACCGTTATTGTTGTTCCTTTGACAAGTCAAAATAATGGAGATCGATACAATAAAGAAAATATAGGTAAAATTAATACGTTACCTTCAAATTTGAAAGATAGTGATTCTTATATTGTTTACAATCAGGTGAGAACGGTTAATGTTAGTAGAGTAAAACATTTAAAAGATACTGTGAGTGGCAAGAAAGTAACACTTGATTCATTTGTTAATCCTTCTGCTATGGATAAAATTTACAAACTTTGTAGTTTTGAATTAGTGAAAAGTAAAAGTTATGAAGAAAAAGAACAACTTCATTATAGAATGTTTCTTGAATCAAGAGTTTTAAGAATTATTGATTTGCTTTATCAATATAAAAGTGAGAAGGCAAAATCAGCGGATTCAGAAGATGTTAAAAATTTAGAAATGGAAATTTCGACATTACATATGACAGGATTACCTTATTCAGATTTGTATTCACCTAGAAATATAAGTGATGGTATACCTGTATTATTAGATGATATTTTAAGTGGTTCAGTCGCCAAATAAGGAAAATTTTCGAAATAAAAAAATCGATTTGTTGCTTTTTTGAATTCACTTGAGTATACTTTACTTAAAGAAACGGATAATATCCGGACCAGTAATTATCGGCGAGAGCCATACCAAGTAAGTAAAAGAAGGCAGCGTAATAAATACGCTGCCTTCTTTTTTTATTTTTAACGAGTTTTACATTTCTCAAGTTTTATCAAATTTATATAAGCCTATCGTAACCCCTAAAATCATCCTTCTGGATTACCGCCTTTGATTATACATTCCCATACAAATCGAGTTTACATAACAACTGAAAAAGGAAGCCAGGATCCAGGATACGCTCCTAACCTTGTTTCTTCATCCTAATTTTTTTACCAAAGCAAAAAAAAGAGCCCATAATGGGCTCTTTTGTTATTTTCTTGCCGTTTCCAAAAACAAAATTGGCTTTTTAGGTTATATTAGAATGCTGTCCAACCGTGACCACTTATATTAGCATGTGATGATTCTACCATATGTTCTTTTGATCCGGACCATCTTGCTCGAACAGTATGATGTAAATTTGAGCTTAGAAAACCTAAAGAAGCGTTAGCTCTTAATTCATATGAAGCTCTTACATAAGCATAATTACCTTCAATATAAGTTTTTGCTTCATTAACATATGATACCCATACGCCTGGATTAATATTAGTATGATCATGATATCCATCTAATACTTTGGTAGCTCTATTTCCATTTCCTTTAAATTTTAAATGAGTCATGATATTAGTAGTGTTTATCTTGAGAGCATATAGTTTATAAACGGCAGTAACATTATATTCATATTCTGTTGCTGCTGCTGCTCTTGCAAAAGGTGCTGCAGGCTTTTCTTCATAGGCATCTCCAGTAGATTCTAAACGTATAGGGATTTCCATATTATTAAATTCGATTGTAAAATCTTTAGTTTCAGAATCATTAGAAGGTTGTTCTGCTAAAGCTTCCTCTAATACCTCTATGTATTCATTAGATTGTAAAAATTTTAAATACGTTTCTTGCTCTTCTACACTTAACTTTTTAAATTGTTCAAGACCTTCTGAAGCAAGTTCAGACGAATTATCATCTGTTGAAATAAGATTTTGTAAGTATTCTTCATACCCCTCAATTGTAAAATAATCTTGTTCTTCGCTTGCCTTTGCGTTAGAAGGCATCACAATGAAACCGAATATCAGTGTCATTAGTGCAAAAATTAAACTTTTTCTTCTCAACTATATTCACTCCTATCGAATATTTGATATATTTTACATATCGATACAATCATACCAGATAGGAGGAAATTATTGTGAAAAAAGGTTATTATTTAATTATTTTGTTTATTTTGCTAATTATTGGTTTTTTATTTATATCATACATATCTCTCAGTGGTGAGTGAAATGTGTCTTGGATATGTGATAGCTAGGTGCTTGGGGCGAAAAAGAATATGTTTTGAAAAGAGCAGTGTTTGCTGACGGTAAAGAAAAAGAGAATGAAATCAGCGATTATATTAAAATAGTTCCAAGAAGGGCTACTCCCTTAACTAATATACATTCCTATACATTTATAGTTAACATAACATTAGAAGTAGGCACCGTATAATATAATTTCGAAATTACATAAAAAACGTCCGATGATTAAGCCGGACGTTTTTTATCGCGAAAATGATTTTAATATGCCCTTTTTACTTTGGATTGTAAGGGTACATAGTAACAACTGTATTAAATTTATCTGTATATGGTGAAATGTAATAAATCACTTTAACATATTGATTTAAAGTGATTTCAAAGCCTGTAGCTGCGTAATTTCCGTTGTCTTGCTTAGTGATATTACCTTGAGCAATAATGCCACCTGCTATACGTGCCATATTCTGAATGTCAAATGACTCTGAAAATTGAGATTTGGCTACACCATCTACATAAGTTGTTTTTACTTTACCATTTGGTAATGTTCCAACAGAACTCATATGATAATAAGCAATATGACAAGCTCCTTTCTTCTTATCGCCATAATCAACCACTGTGTTTGTTGCGAGATCATGGCCTGCTCCATCACCAGTACAATATTTAGTAGCAGCTTGAGCGTTAATTGGTGTCATTGCTAGAGAGAAAGAAACAAGTAAAATTAAAGTTAGTAAATAGTGTGAAATCTTTTTCATTTAGTATAATCTCCTTTTTGTAGTTATCAAAAAAATAGTATATCATTAAAAATGTAGTAAAAAAAGTAAAAATATACACAAAAGGTTATTGGAGGATTTTAAATGAAAGAATTTGATAGTTATTCCTTTTCTCGTTTATATTTAAATGAAAATATAGAATTCTTTTTTATTCTTGGTGTTAAGGATGAAGATAATTTCATAGATGTGTGGGATGGACGAATAATTGAAGTGATAGGATATGCAATGATTTTTACTAATAAAAGTGAATCGAAACAGGAGAACTTTATATACTTGATTGAAAAAAATGGTAGGAAATTTGAAGATGTAATTAGATATACAAAGCAGTTTATTAATCAAATGTCATTTAATCCTATTGATGGAGATGATTTTGAAGTTTCGAGAACAAATGTAAAAGGTGATGTTGTGGATTTTCCTTATATTGATTTTATAAAAAGTATTGTCCGTAATGATATTCCTCAAGAAATCTTACAATCTATGGTTGAAGTAAATATATTTGAAAAGTAGAAGTGTAAATATGTTGGTAGAGAAGTTCCCTAACAAGAACTCATCTTTTTATGCGGTATAAGAAAAGAAGGAAGTTTGTGATGTATAAAATATGTGAGATATATAAGATTATAGAGAGCAGCATGCAGCTGCTCTTTTTTATTTCTTGAAATTTTAAAGTCACTGATAGCCAGTGCCCATCTACACACTCACTTATTGTTGAGTATGAAAATGAATGGGAAAATAAATGCTACGCATTTTGACCAGTAGGGGGAAGGCATTGACAATTTTAGATCGTAACCCTAAATTCTTCTGGATGATCGCTTTTGATTATACAATTCCATACATTCTAGGTTTACATAACATTAGAAGTAGGCAGTAACGACAAAGGGCGAACCCTTGTCATTACTGCCTTTTTGATTGCATTACGGATTATTAAATATGCAAAATTTTATACATCGTTGGTTTGACAGTGTTTTTCGGCAAGATCACCAGCTGCAGCATGTATAAAATAGCGTATAAATAATTGAGCATCGTTTGGCTTCTTTCATTGGATATTATTTTTTCCGAAATCGATATCTTACACAAAAAGAAAAGATGAACTATATGAATAGATGTTTCACTCAGGGTGAAAAACCATAAAAATGACCTCAAAAAAGACCAAGGCTTTTATTAAAAGCCTTGGTCAATCATTATAATTTTATAAAAAAATAAAAATGTACAATTTGATAGACAAATATACAGTACAAACTACGGATACACTGTACATAGCTACTTTTTTTCCAAAGGTGAAATTTATTTTTTTCTTAAATAGTAAATATAGTAAAAATGTAAAAATTAATAAAGATACTAGTAATGACGAAGGGAACAAAATTTGGTAAACCATTTTTTGTGTAGCTGTTATATCTCCTGGAAAGTTTGAAGCTGCATAACTTCGACTAAGGTCTATATAAACTTGACTTCCTAACATCCAAAGATAAGTAATCCCAATAGATAAAATAGTTAAAACTCCAATCAATATAAAAAACATTTACTATCTCCTACTTTAATTTAGTCTTATTATCTGAAGCATATAACAAATATTTCGAGCTCTCATAAGCTATTTTAAGCCCTTTTAAATTTAAACACGAAGTAAAATAAATCAAAAACGAAATGATCATCTTAAAATGAATGTAAAGGGCCTATAATTTGAATTTTAAGTTTCTCCTCTTCCAAAGAATACAAAAAACTAAGACAAATGATATTACCATTTTTCAGAACAAATATTGAAATTAAAATTGTCTGAGGTCAAAAATCGGGACCGATTTTATGCCTGTTAAGCGCTCGAATTTTCGAAGGTGCGTAGATGGGCACTCTGAAATTTAATGACCAATATTATGGCTGCTCTTGCAACAGAATTACCCCCCTTTTTCTAGAGATATACAAATCATTTTTTTCTCCATATAGTTCTACTTTATTATGTATACATTCTAAGCCCCCCTTGTATACAGTTCCTACCTAAGTGCGAAGCACTTTCCGAGTGTACGGTAGTACACTCTTAATCCTGCACGTTGTATTTAGCTCTTTTCACGCACCCAATATTCCATCATTTTTACGTATTTGAACTTCCGATTTTGATCTTAGTTTTTCGGTTCATTCAGCTGACCAGTAACCACCAGCTGTACGTAAATGTTAAACCTGGATTCTATTGTTATAATTCTGTTGCCTAAAGACTTCATGGCAAAAATAAAAGAGCAATCTAGAGATTGTTCTTTTTTGTACGATTCGTTTTATTTACCTATGGCTCTTAGTAATTCTGATTCAAAAAAATGAACTAATTTAAACTAGTTTAAACTAATTTACTTTTTCTAATTATCATATTTTCCGCAAAGTAAAAATCAAATTGCTATAATGAACATCTATGAAAATTTGGAATGACAGTAATACAAGCCTTGATATATAGCCAATGCTTGTTACTCAATCTTTAAAAATAAGCATTTTCCATTTATAAATTAGTTGACAAGGAGAATTGATTTTATGGATTTTGGAACACAAATAAAAAAGATAAGAACTAATAGTAAGTTAACTCAAGAACAGTTAGCACAAAAATTAAATGTATCAAGACAAACAATTTCTAGTTGGGAAAACAATCGAAATTTACCTGATTTACAAATGGTGGTCCAAATCGCACAAACATTTAATCTTTCTCTTGATCAAT
>NZ_JBFTHS010000094.1:0-9070 GCF_056394365.1 Lysinibacillus sp. 10T31 | reverse complement strand
GATTCATTGCTAAAGGATCTAAGACAAGAATATTTTAACCTCAAACGARAACTTGCACAAAAACGTATACGAGTAGTAGGTTGGCAACCAGTAGATGAATACTTTAGTGACGTGCAAGTTGCCACTGCAGGTAATGATGTAGTACTCCGCTATGCAAATCAAGCTCTTAAATCACAAGTGGAAAAACTGTTGACTAATCATATAAGCAATAACAAATGACAGGTACTAGTCCTGTTTTTTTGTAATAAAAGCCACTCGTTTGAGCTTTGTTGTCTACTATTCATTGATTTTATATAAACTGTTTCTCTTTTTCTAAACTAAAAAGATTTGAGAAGATATTTAAGAAAGTTACAACTATATTTCCGATAAACAAAAAAATAAGACCCTTGTTTCAGCTTTTGAAACAGAGTCTTATTTTCATGTTAAGAAGTTAATTAATTTCTCATTTTTTTCCAGTTCGCTAATACGACATTGTCTTTTTTATCAGTGTCAGTGTCTTTAACATCATCTTTAATAGAATTATTATTTTGATCTGACTTAGATTCGAGGAATGAATGAAGATTATCCAAATTATCAAAAGCATCATGATTTTCTGAAGCTGATATTTGGTTTACTAGCCCATACTTTTTTCTATATTTGTCTATACCACTGTGATGTGCCATTTCTAAAGTCATTTTTTGATATTTCTTTATTGTTTCCTTAAGTTCATTTACATTAAGCTTTAATGAAATAATATGCTCTTCCAATTCATTATTTCGTGCGGTTAAACTGATATTCTTAGCTAAAGATTCATGTAAAAAATTCTCAGAGGGTAAAAGATGTTCTAATAATTTAGTCTTATCATGAGAATATTTTTCGACAATGTCAGAAAAGTTTGGTATTTCAAGCTTTAAACCTGTTTCCGACTCGATTTTTATAGTGATGGGTTCATTTGCTATTTTAATGAATTCATTTCCCCAAGTAGACCAAACATCTTTCTTGTATATTGTTGGAAATTCGTCTGGATTTATCTTATTCATTTCCTCAGAGAATCTTACCATATCGGCCATTTTGATTATTCCTGAGGGGTTTTTTTCTCTATACAGATAAACTAGGTTCTTTAACCTATTTTGTTCTTCTGGATTATCATATTTTCTTTTCCTTCCGGCTCCTTTGGGATTTCTTGTTTTAATCATTAATTTCACTCTTTCTCTTTAAAGATATTTGTAATAAGCGTGGCATAATCATGGATATCACCTATCGTTAACTTGGATTCTCTGGCCAATTCCTCCAGTTCGATAGGGCTAATCCGACAATTTTTATATTCTACTTTCATGTCTTTGTAAATTCTTTTAAGTGTATCGGTTCTATTTTTAAGTTTCTTCTTTAATCCAGTTTTTACTTCAATAATCTCCTTGAGATTTTTTTCTATTTCTTCACGGGGAATCCAATTTTTTGAGCAGAAGAGGCAAATTCTAGATTCGCATCTTTTTAATTTGTCTGTACAAAAGCCGATTTCAACCTCATCTTTGAAGTCAAATAATTCTTCAGGTGCAAGTGATTTAAGAACAATATCTTTTATTGCTAGAGTGGAGTCGAAGCTACCAGTATCATTTTTATTTATTAACCGATTTTCTATAATTGTTCCATATGCTTTAGAATCAATAAAAAATTCGATGTGTTTTTGATAATGATATTGAGATTCTAAATGTTGATGACCTGCCATCCGTGCAATAGTAAGTGGATTAAAACCTTGAATCATCATACTGCAAATGGCATAGTGTCTGGTATCATTGGGTTGTATTTTTATAATCTGTTTATCAGTAATAAATTCATTAAATTCTTGATCGATATTCATTTTTTTTTTATATTTCTTTTTAATCCAGTCTGTTTTTTTTATTGGTTCAAGATTAAAAGTTGCATTTATGACCTCCGTATAAAATGAATTTAATAGATTATTTAACATATATAGAACAAAATAATTCGGATTTAATTTTCTTTTTCTGACTTGTGATGGAAACTGGATCATCGTACTTCGATAAACTGAAGCAGAGATAAGTGTACTGGTTTCACCAAAAGGTTCAGAGATAATAAGGTACCTTTGTATAAGGTTATAAATTTCTTGAGATATTGGTAATGTATCAATTATCTCAAAAGTTTTTGTTGTGGCTTTTTGTTTTTGTCTAGGCAATGTTATGTAATAGGTATTCCCTTTGACAGACAGACAGTTTCTTTTAATTGAACAAAATTCAGAAGGCCTCATTGGTATAATCGAAGTTAATTTCCACCATATTAAAATTGGTGAAAACTTCAATTCGTGCTGTGCGTCCCATATTCTAGCGTATGATGTAAGTATATAACTAAATCTAATAATGTCCTTAAATGGAGGCAAGTCTCTTGTGTTATAAGAACGAGTAACCTTTGCGGACAATGAACGTAATTGGTTTAAAAATAATTCAATATAGGGATCCGCGTTTCTACTACTGTATATATAGTCAATGAAATTTACACCGGAAAACAAAATAGGGCTTCGGATTGAGGAATCCAAATTATTTAAAGCAGATTCGATCTCATCGATATCTTGAAGTAATAAATTATTAGTAATTGTTAAAAACTCTTTTAAATTATGTAAATAAATTGCGCCTGAACGTGGCTTTATTTTTAGTAAATAATTTAAAATCCAGCATTTAACTTTAATTTTTATTTCAGAGTCAATAATGTCGTTAAAAGTGAAATATTTCTGAATATTTATTTCCTTGTTATCTACCAATGTCCAATTATCTTCATCAAATTCCCCGTTGATTAGAACATGGTTAATTTTTAACTCTACAATTATTTCTTTAGCTATTTCTATGGATTGGTTAGTTATAAATTCATCATCTGAATATTCCTCTATATCATCGTAATTGTCGGATTTTTCGATAATTTGCGGCAAGTTTGCTCACTCCTCTAAAAGCGCTAATTTTTGCGTGAATAAATTTTCTCCACCATCGTAAAAACTAAATACATAATCCTCTCCAAATTTTTCTATTGTTTTTATAAGAAGGTTTTGGATTTTTATTAAGGTGTTTTGTTCTCTTTGTTTTACGCCTTTTTTGTTTGAGTTTTTATACCTCTGTATACTATTTTCAAATTCATTAAAGATTGAAGTTAAGGCATAAACATTATGAACAGCAAATAGACATTGATTACAGCTATATTGGTTTGAAGGTCTATGACAATTAGGATAAATTAGACATTGAGTGTTTGGATTTTTTGCTGGCATTTGTCCTAGATACATATTTCGTATATGCTCTAATGCATCATCGGGTGATAAAGATAAAAGTTGGTCCATTAAATTTTGTTCTTGCTCACTCATTACTTTTGAAAAGAAGTTAAAAAGATTTTCAACTTCAAATGGTTCAAAAAATTGTTTTACATATGAAATTTCTGTTGTTCTTTCTTGTAATGAACTCTCTTTAACTTCTGTTAAAAGTTCTATTAATTGTTCGTATAAAAAGCCAAATTCACCTCGATTAAATAAATGAATTGAAATTTGGTTCTCACCATAGCCGATATATTCTTTTGTTACCTCAGTTTTATGTTTGCGCAGTTTCATAACCAATTCAAATGCTGAATTACCTTTCCCCTTTTTTTCTTGTATAGAATAGAAAAGATGTTCCATAAGAGAACGATTAGCAATTAATGGCGAAAATTTGATGTGTTTTAAATCATCACTTTTCTTGAAAAAAAAGTTAAAATGACTTGCTCGAATCGTATTTTTCTTTTTGGTTTCGCTAGTAAAATCAATTATTGATGAGGAATTATTTTTACGTCTATGAAATTCACAAATACACAATGCAGTTACCATAGGTATAACTAGATCAAGGTTACATGTGAAATCTCTAGGCATGCCATTTTTGGCTGTAACTAAGTTATAACTTCTAATGATATTAATAATTTTTTGAGCCTGAGGTTTAGTAAGTTTATGAATTTTAAACCATTCAATATTTGGCACTCCAATTAGTTCGGGTTGAATAGGGGGAATGCGAAATACATCGCTAGGTCTCCAAGCATTAGTTAAAAGGATCATTATGAATAACCATAAATTTGCGTACTGTTTATCGACAATAGCATGATTTAAGTGATTATCGAGTTTTAAGCAATAATTGTATATATTAATCCAATCCTCAAAACTAATTTTTTCTTTTTCCTTATTAGAACGTTTGTTTCGTGGGCTAGGTATTTCTTCAAGTGAATATTTGCATAACCTTTCTTTTTTCACGAATGATAAAATATCCCATAAATAGGTTTTTTGTTTTATTGATGGACAATTATCGATGAATAATTGTACTTCTGCATTGTCAAAGTGGAAAAGTTCCTTTTTTAGATTGTAGTTGATTAAATATTCAATCGATATTAAGTATTCTCTTTTATATCGGTCTGAGGTATCGGGACTAGCTTGTCTTGTAGAGAGATACTTTTCAGCAAAAGATTTCAATACCTCCGCGGTTTTCTCAAGATGTTCAGGTATTTTTCTTAACTCTATATAATTTTTAATATAATCGCTTAAATCAAGATGCAATTGCTCGAATACAAGTGAAAATAATTCTTTGTTCTCCAAAAAACGTAATGCCTCTTGCTTATCATATAAATATTTACCAGTTAAATTTTTAAAAAATTTCATAAACAAAGGCATTTCAATGGCGGTTATTGGGATATTTTTAAAAGTTTTCTGTAGATTTAATTTAACTTGTAGTTCATGTCGTGTATAATATTTTTTTCTTAAATCATTAATCATCTCTAAATAATCATTTACCTCTATTTTGTTAAGTTTCCAATCTCCTTCATTGTCACTAGGTTCAATAAAATCTATAAATAAGTTTTTATATTCAGACTTTTGTAAAAGGCTATATAGAGTTTTCTCTTTTCTTAATGAGAGTTTTTCAATATTTTTTAAAGTATAATAATTTTGTTCTTCATATGACAAATTCGGATTTGGAATACTATCTAACTCATATTCTTTCATAAATTGCAGTGCTTTCACTTTCTTTATATATATCTGATAATTAATAATAAGTTTGTCTTCACTTGAGAATATTTTAGTTAAGTATTTAGGTGTAAGTTTTAATTTATCAACTATATAGTCCAGCTTAATGTAGTCATTTTCCAACGATTCTATAAATAAGTGAAGTGATTCTTTTGTTATCCAAAAAGTATTGCTGCTAACACCGTTACTTTCCAATCCAAAATCTGTTTTGTGGAATTTTAAATAGCCTGCTTTAACTAATTCCATAATTGAAGATATACTACTTACTGCATAACCAAGTAATTTTTTTACTTCACTAACTGAATAGTGTTCTTCTAAAAAAATTTTTTCCTCAGCAACAACCGTTTCTACTTCTTCTATAGGAAAGTATAATCCTTGTTCTTTAAATCCAGTGGGCGCATTTATAGGATTAAGTTTTCTAATCTTTGTATAATATTTTATCCTTTTAAATCCTAACCCATATTTTCTATTTAGGTCTTTTGTAGAAATATGGGTTAGGAATATTGCCCTTTTTTTATCCAATGCAATCTTAAAATCGATAGCAGAATTTTTAGTGATATAAACGTATTTCCCATTAATAGGGGGGATTGGTTTTATTATATTAAGAAGGGGGAATTCATCAGGGTAATGCAATTCGACATTATGGAGTCCACCATATTTAGGTATTCCTACTATTGTTGTAAACTCACCTATATCGTAACAACCATTCAATATTTTTAGTTCATAATTCATATACTGCTTAACGGTACCCTCGTTATAATGTTTACCATCAAATCCGATTAGTTTTAACTCAGCTAATCTTTTAACTTTATCTGGACTGAAACCTGTTAAATCTACAACTTCTTTTTGCATTAGTTTTTTATCCAAAAGTTAAAACATCCTTTCTGGAAAGTGATTCTACTATTCCTTCATTGTATTGTTGTGATAAATTAACTGTTTCCACATCCAAATTATCACTCGAATTAATACTCTCTTGATACATTTCTTGCAAGCCATCTTGGATTTCATGAAGAATAGCTTCTTTACTCATATAGGCAAGTGCAGATGCCAGATTCTTATCTCCTCGAAGAAGGGCCAATTCAGATGGTCCATTAACTACCTTTGCCATCATATTAGTATAGATACGACGACCGATATGAGTGTTCCAGGAATTAGTTGATAAAAGTGAGTAATAAGCTGGCATTTCTTTTTTAACAGTTTTTAAAAATTTTTCTTTAACTTTTTTAAACCTGGCATCATACGTATCACCACTCATTGGATTACCATCATTATCAATAAATAATGCATTATGTTTATTAATTTTTTGTAAAGTTTCCAATCTACTTTTTAGATTTTTTAATAAGGTTATCGAGATACCTGGTATAACTTGAATTGGTTGTATTGGGAAAATTTTTGTATCTCTTTTTACTGAGCATGATGAAATATCGTTCAACCTCTCCCATAAATAAGGTTTGTATCCTATCCTGACAGATAAACCAAACTCACCGTTAGGACCAATCTCTCGTAGGTCACTTCTTAAAATATTTACCACTTCACCTCTGCGTAATCCTCCAAATATTTGAAGATAAATACCAAATGCAATTTCAGGTGCCACTGAATCTGCTACTTCCAATAATAATGTAATTAATCTATTGTTAGGGAAATGCTCTAATCTTAATTCATATCTTGTTACATTTTTAGCCGGTAATGAAAATCCATTTCCAATAAAGATAGAACCGATTGCTGCTTTGGAATTTTTCGATTTGTATGTATTTTCATCAATAATATCTGCCAACTGACCTTGGATAATTTTTTTATCTTTTAAGAATTTGAAGAAGTATTTCAGATACATATCAGCATGTTCTAATGTTCCTCTAGATCTATATCTACCTTTTTCATCTTTCTTTTTCTTGTACTTAGTTGTTTTTAGATGTGTTAAAAAGTCAATACCATGCGAAAGGGTTAGATCTTTTAAGGAGTTTATTTTATAGATTCCATAGTTATCAATAATCAACCAATTTAAGAACTGCACAACAACGTCTGCAGCTCTTTTTTGTGTATTATAATTGTGATCTGTTTTTCCATAGTGATGTTTAATAAAATTTGTAGCAGGATGTACTTTAAAAAAGTTTGTTTTTGTATCTTCTACAACTATAGTTGCATATTCCACATTATAGTCCAAATCTAAATCTACACTTGCTTTTTTAACACTAAATTTAATACCTTCATAATTGTAATCCATATTTTTTCCTCCCCTTGAAAATCTAATAGACTTCTTACTATTTGAAAACTTTTAAAAGTATCAAAGTTTTTCTAAAAATATTAATCTCTAAAAATATAATTATGAGATAAATTAATTTTATGTCATAAATACCGGTGAAACAATCTTAATATTAAGAATCTTTAATATGAATCTAATTATCAGAAAAACCACCCACATAACCGTCGTTATGAAATACCTAAACATCCTGACATTAGATTGTTTGAGCCTAAAATGAGTTTCTTTATTCAAATGTCGATGACGATTACAAAATTGATCTCTAATTACGTCCCAGTTGATGCTATACATGTGTATAGTGTAGACGAAAGTTTTGTTGATTTAACCGGCACTGAAAAGCTTTGGGGTTCACCTGAAGAAACGGCTAAGGAAATACAAAGGGCTATTCTTGATCAATTTAATATACCTAGTGCAGTAGGGATGGGACCAAATATGTTAATAGCCAAATTAGCTTTAGACCTTGAAGCAAAGAAAACAGGCTTTGCTAAATGGACGTATGAAGATATTCCAAAGAAATTATGGCCAGTTCGCCCCCTTTCTGAAATGTGGGGAATCGGTAAACAGATGGAAGCAAATCTAAATGCTATGGGGATACAAACAGTCGGTGGTTTGGCTAATACAGATCTAAAAGAATTAGAAAAGCGCTTTGGTGTAATGGGCAATCAACTCTATTACCATGCATGGGGAATCGATTTATCTACATTAGGGGAGCCGTTAATAACAAACGGAGCTTTAAGTTTTGGGAAGGGCCAAATGCTGATGAGAGATTACCACACACGTAAAGAAATTTCTGTAGTGCTCCTTGAAATGTGCGAGGACGTAATGAAGCGAACACGGGATGCAGGTTATGTTGGCCGTACAATTAGTATTGGTCTTTCTTATAGTCGAAACGCTATGACCAAAGGATTCCATCGATCTAAAACGATTGCAGTACCAACAAGCGAGACACTTGTGATGTATAAAACTTGTATTGAATTATTGGATAAACATTTTGCAGGTGAACCAGCTCGGCAGTTATCTGTCCGAATAACCAACTTAGAGAGAGAGCATAGCATTCAATTGGATTTATTTGATGAACGTAAGCCACAGCGTCAAATAATCGGTCCTACAATGGATGCAATACGCAACAGGTTTGGAGCTACCTCAATATTAAGAGCAGTTTCTTTCACAAAAGCTGGTACAGCTATTAATCGAGATCGCTTAGTTGGTGGTCATTTGGCATAGGAGTGATTTATTATGATACAAGACAGAGGTAATATTAAATGGGCATCGATGATGTTGCCGGAGCATTTGGAGCTTCTTAGAGAGTACAAACAAGAGCGCACAGAACAGCCAAGAGAATTGACTGAGTGGGAACTGGAAGAACTACAGAATACAATCGATCGAGCTTTTAATCAGCAATTGCACATAAAATTAGAAGAGTGGAAAGACTACAAAATCACACAATGGACTGGAATAATCAAATCGATTAATACTAATGAACTCATACTTGAAACACTACTTAAAACGAAAAGTATTCCAATCCAAAGTATTCAATCAGCTCAATTGGATGCTGATTATTATGATTAAAGCCGACGAAAGACAGTTACTTCATAAGTATCTTTTGTTAGAACTAGCAGTTAAAAATCATTGCAGGTTGACTATTGTAAATTAGAGCAGTTTAAAATGAAAACGGTATTTCTTCCAATGATGGATTCATTGCTAAAGGATCTAAGACAAGAATATTTTAACCTCAAACGAGAACTTGCACAAAAACGTATACGAGTAGTAGGTTGGCAACCAGTAGATGAATACTTTAGTGACGT
>NZ_JBFTHS010000093.1:0-9154 GCF_056394365.1 Lysinibacillus sp. 10T31 | reverse complement strand
ACAACAAGCGATTGAGGATTATATCCAGTTTTACAATAACGATAGATACCAAGAACGATTAAACGGCTTAAGCCCATTAGAATACAGGGCTAAAGCCGCTTAAAAGCTTTTTATTATTTCCACTGTCTACTTGACAGGGAGCAGTTCATACATCAGTAGTTGAGGGAATTTTTTTTCACAAAAAGCTTCTTTTTTCGTGGTATTCCCCTCTGAATTCGGCTAATTGTTGTTGAAAAATAAAAAATTTTGTAGAAAATTTAAAAAGAATGATTGAGTAGTGATTCAATTTTCTGTATAATCAGCTTGTTTGACAATACTTATATGAACTTGGGGGTAGACAATTGGGTAAAGCATTGATTATAGGAGCTGGCGGAGTAGCCAGTGTTGTGGTACACAAGTGTGTTCAAAATTCGGACGTATTTGAGGAGATTTGTATCGCAAGTAGAACTGTTTCAAAATGTGACGCTCTAAAAGAAAAACTAGACGGCGGAAAAACAAAGATTCATACCGCACAGGTAGACGCAGATAATACAGAAGAGGTTATTGAGCTTATTAAAGCCTTTGGACCGGAAGTTGTTATTAATGTAGCACTACCTTATCAAGACTTAACGATTATGGATGCTTGCTTAGCGACGGGTGTACACTATGTGGATACTGCAAACTACGAGCCACCTGAAACGGCAAAATTTGAATATAAATGGCAATGGGCTTATAAAGAAAAGTTCGAAAAAGCTGGCTTAACTGCTTTACTTGGTAGCGGTTTTGACCCAGGTGTAACGGGCGTTTTCACAGCTCATGCACAAAAACATGAATTTGATGAAATCCACTACATTGATATCGTGGATGCAAATGCTGGTGATCACGGTTACCATTTCGCAACAAATTTCAACCCAGAAATCAACATTCGTGAAATTACTGCGAATGGTCGTTACTGGAAAGAAGGCGAGTGGGTTGAAACGGCACCACTTGAGAAAAAAGAAGTTTATAACTTACCAGAAATCGGACCAAAAGATATTTACCTTTTATACCATGAAGAACTAGAATCACTTGCTAAAAACATTAAAGGCTTAAAGCAAATCCGTTTCTGGATGACATTCTCTGAAAAATACTTAACTCATTTAAAAGTATTAGAGAATGTTGGTATGACTTCTATCGAGCCTATCGAATTTGAAGGACAAATGATTCAACCAATTCACTTCCTTAAAGCTGTACTGCCTGATCCAGCATCACTTGGACCACGTACAAAAGGAAAAACTAACATCGGTTGTATTATTCGCGGTCTAAAAGATGGTAAGGAAAAAACTTATTATGTGTACAATGTTTGTGACCACGAGGAATGCTATAACGAAGTTGGTTCACAAGCAATTTCCTACACAACTGGTGTACCAGCAATGATTGGTGCAATGCTTGTGATGAACGGTCAATGGCGTAAACCTGGCGTTTGGAATGTCGAAGATTTCAATCCAGATCCATTCATGGATGCACTCAATAAATGGGGTCTACCATGGCAAGAAAGCCATAATCCAGAATTACTTGACCTTGAGTTAGATGCAAAGGAATTAAGTCGATGAAGCCAATTGATTTCTCAAAAGTTCCATCCCCTTCTTACGTAGTGGATGAACGATTATTAACAAAAAATCTAGAACTTTTAAAATCGATTCAAGATCGCACAGGCTGCCGTATTTTACTTGCCTTAAAAGGGTTTTCAATGCATTCAACATTCCCATTAGTGGGTGAATATTTAGCAGGGATTACGTCCAGCTCATTATTTGAAGTACGACTCGGTTATGAAAAAATGGGCAAAGAAGTACATGTCTATGCACCAGCTTACGTGGAGCATGAAATGGACGAGCTTCTTGGCTATGTTGATCATATTGTGTTTAATTCATTTAACCAATGGAATCAATATAAGGACAAAGTAAAATCTACTAGTAAAACAATTGAATGTGGTATTCGTATTAATCCTGAGTACTCTGAAATTGAAACAGCACTTTACGACCCTTGCTACACGAATTCTCGTCTTGGCACAACATTAGCCAACTTCGACAAGTCACAGCTTGACGGTATTGATGGCTTACACTTTCATGCAATGTGTGAGCAAAACTCCGATACGTTAGAGCGTATTATACAAGTTGTCGAAGAAAAATTTGGTGATGTCTTGCATCAAATGAAATGGTTAAACTTTGGTGGAGGTCACCATATTACTCGTGAGGATTATGATGTAGAAAAGCTTGTGAATATCATTAATTACATTCAAGACAAATATAACCTTCTCGTCTATTTAGAGCCAGGTGAAGCTGTTGCACTTAATACAGGCTATTTAGTAGCAACTGTTCTTGATGTACAGAAAAACGGTATGGACCTAGCAATTTTAGATACGTCGGCAACTTGCCATATGCCAGACGTTCTAGAAATGCCATACCGCCCAATGATTATCGGTTCTGGTCAACCGAATGAACTAGCTTACACATATCGCCTAGGCGGGCTTACATGTCTTGCTGGCGATGTAATTGGTGATTATTCATTCGAACAGCCTTTACAACCAGGTGATCGTTTAGTATTTACGGATATGGCGCATTACTCAATGGTGAAAAATCATATGTTTAATGGTGTAAATCTTCCTTCAATCGTTTCTTATAACGATGAAGAAGGCATTAAAGTCATTCGTGAATTTAAATTTGAAGACTATAGCGGTCGACTTTCCTAATAAAACTGAAATAGGATAAAACTATTTTAAAAAGTGAATTACATTATATATGTAGAAATTTAAAGGATAGAAGAGCTTGATTTAATTCGCTCTATCTATCCTTTTTTTCTACCACAAATGACTGCATTTACTACAGCAAAAAATGAGTGTTGTTGCACTAGGTATTATTAGTTTCGTCGCTTCAAATCCATCAACATCACACCGTAATGGTATTATTCAAGATCTTAAAGATGGAAATTGGCAGGGATTTAAATTTAGAAGTATAATATGAAATATATGACTATTAAACTACTTGATATAGGCGGTCGACTTAGTGAAAAAGCTTGTAATTACATATGAAATTTTTATGATTGTGTTAATCCTTATCTCAGTAACCCTTGCTCTCATGGTTGATAATCGATTTGTGATTTTTCAACAAACTATTTGGCTCATATTCGTTGTGGATTACATTGTTCGTTTTGCACGAGCAAAAAACAAGTGGCACTATGTAAAGAAACATCCCTTAGAGTTAGTAGCTATAATCCCTTTCGATTCCCTTTTAAGAGCAGCTAGACTCGTCCGTATATTTAAAGTTCTTCAATTACTTGGCATCAGTTCTCGTTATTTTAAACCTTTTTATGCGGTGTTAAAAACGAATGAATTAGCCATAGCTTTCAAGTTTGGTGTCGCAATGTTATTTGTCATACCAATACCGATTGCTATAGCTGAACCGGCGATTGAAACTTACACTGAAGCGTTGTGGTGGGGTTTGATTACAATAACTACAGTTGGATATGGAGATATTGCACCTGTTACCGTAGTAGGTCGATTAATGGCTGCTGTATTACTAATGGTAGGGATTGGAATTGTCGGTATATTCACATCTGCAGTTACTAATTATTTTAGTAATAAACCTAAAGATTCTCGAGATAAGCAAGTCATGAAAGTAATTCAGTCGATTGATGAGATTGAAGACATAACAAAAGAGGATATTGAGTTTATCCAGTTATTCTTGAAAAGGAAATTATGAATATACGCTGAAGGGTTAGCCATCGGAAACGCCCAATTTAACAATAAAGGATTGCTATAGAAGCAATCCTTTGTTAGTTTAAATGAAATTGTTGGCCCGAGACCCTGGAGCGAAGCAAAGCGGCTCACCGGACGCCCCCAGGAAGCCTTGCTCTGTGCGAAAGCGTAGCGACAGCAACAATTGTTTTATCTGTGCGAAAGCGTAGCGACAGCAACAATTGTTTTATCTGTGCGAAAGCGTAGCGACAGCAACAATTGTTTTATCTGTGCGAAAGCGWAGCGWCAGCAACAATTGTTTTATCTGTGCGAAAGCGAAGCGTCAGCAACAATTGTTTTATCTGTGCGAAAGCGTAGCGTCAGCAGCAACAAAGCATACATTCACTTGTCTTTGATTTTACAAAGTACTTGAGAGGATTTTTTACGGCTGCATATTCATCCAACTATCAACATGATGGATGGCAAAACCATTATAGCTTTTTTTATTGGCATATTGTTGATGAACTTGTGCTAACTGTTTATTCATATAGGCTTCTCCATCATCATAGAAGGTAATATTTTCTCCTTCATCAGAGGGTCCTGTTTCCACACCAATAACAATTGATTTCTTTACTTTTTTTGCATAGTTTATTTCATGTTCAACAATATTAATAATGTCTTTAGCAGCATCTCGATAAGCCATTATCGAAACACTTTCCACTTGGTCAATCACCCATTCAGCTAATAAACCTTTACCAAATTGGTTTTTGTATGTAATTTCGTCAAACCAAAATGGCATATCCACTTCCAATGGCAAGTGTAATCGATCGGTATCCCCTTTCGCTCTAGTAAGAAGCGCTTGATAGGATTCTATCGTTTTCGCTTGGTTCGAGCTCCAACCACTATTTAAATAGGGCTCTACATCAAGATGAACTCCAGAAAATTGCTCTGATGCTGCTGCATTTTCATTATATGTATGTAACCAATCAAATAGCTGATCCTGCATTGCATAGCCCTCACTTGAAACCCAGCTTGCAGAACCATCCAACGCATATACTTTTATACCTTTTGCCGTTGCTTTATCAATAAAGCTTTTGTAATAGTTACTTGCTATATCACTATTAATTTGTAAATATAATTTATTAATTTGTTTGCTTTCTAAAAATGACAGTACCCCTGATTCATCTTCAACAATCTTTGTCGTATCCCATAACCAAGTAGCCTTATCTTGCATGGCCATTGCGTCTACCTTTCCCATTGTTAATCCTAGCGTACTTATAATTGTTACTATAAAAACAATGATTGCTTTTGATAGCGAACGACTTACCATATATTACATCTCCATTCTATTAGCCGAGGCTCATAGAACAGAACCTGGCAACCTGACGATCATGCACTAAAAAATAGTGTTTAGACTCATGGCTTTGCGTCCTTCCCTTTCGGTGAAGTTTGCCTTTTACAGTAGTTTTCTTACCATACATAATACGATGTTAGAATGGATATGTCTGTAGGTAAATCGCATAATTTTATTGATAACCTTCAAAAAAATAATAAGAATACAGGTTAAATTTACTATATCAGAATAAAAACTTAGAAATGATAATCACTATTAAATGAAATGATAGTAAAGAGGTATGTGTAGCAGTTGAGGGTTGAGGAATGCAAAACTAGATAAAGATTCCTTTCGATATCTTTAACTGAAAAATAATTTATATGTAATGTATCCTATAAATAACACTAAAACTAATACCACCGTCTCTTTCCAACCCATACCATTTAAATTTCCGCTAGTTCCTCTATTTATTCCATCGTTTAAAGAACCAGTAGGATTGTTTTTTAATTCACTTTGTTTTAAACGCTCTCTTTTTTCTTCTGGTGTTTCCTTTTTATTTGAATCCATATGACAAACACCTCCCTTAAATTAATTTACTTATTTATACTATAGAAAGATATATTCATATTTATGCTTATTTGTTATGTGGCTCATCGGACGTCCCAAGGAAAGCGACCAGTCGGAACGGAAATCAACGACACGTTATGATGATAAGCTTAATATTCGACATAGGTATTCAGTTTCCTTTTATTATTAGGAAGCCACTTAAAAAGAAAGACAGAATCACACATTTGTAATTCTGTCTAAAACATTATCTATGAAATGTTGTATTGAATGATTTAATCATACAAAAACTTATGCCTCTACGTTTTCTTTTTCATTTTCAAGCATTTTGTGTAAATAATTAATTATTTCACGTATACCTTCTAATGAATTCACAAGTATCTTCGGATCAACGTATGTGATCATACGATTTTCAAGATTAGCCACAGCTGTAAAGTAGCGTGTTTTTGAATAATTGACAAGTCCCATCTGCTTTAATACCGACTCATCAAAATCAAGAATTTCACGAGCTTCTGTTACAAGTAATCCATAATTCACAACATCCGTGTTCAACACTATAATCCGTGCTGTTGCTGCATTAGAAGAACGATTATAAAGAATACGCTCAAAATCAAGCACAGGGACAAGCTCGCCACGAATTCTTGTGAAGCCTAGAAGATAATTAGGCAAGTGAGGAATCGGTGTTACTTGCTCTAACTTTTCAATCGAAATGGCTTGTTCCACAGGCACTGCATATTCCTCTGTACCACAAGCAAAAACTACTGCCTTTACACTTTCCATGCGTTCACATCCTCGATTTTTGCTGTTATTTTTTCGCAGACTCTTTGACGATTTCAACAAGTAAATCCGCTAATTTTTCTAATTCTTCGACTGGGATTTTTTCATTTGTTGTATGAATGTCCTCGTACCCAACAGAAAGATTTACTGTAGGAATGCCAAAGCCCGCAATAACATTAGCATCGGAACCTCCGCCTGAAATACCAAGCTTTGGTGTACGATCGATGTTGTGGACAGCTGCCATTGCCACTTGAACAACTTTATCTGATTCTGTTACACGGAATCCAGGATACATTAGCTTCACTTCAACTTCAGCCTTTGCACCTAATGAAGCAGCGACTTGCTCAAACGTCTCCTGCATATGCTTCGTTTGGGCATCTAGCTTTGCTTTGTCGATCGAACGAGCTTCTGCAATAATCGTTACTTCATCACACACAATATTTGTTGCCTGACCACCCTCAAAGCGACCAATATTGGCTGTTGTTTCTTCATCTAAACGACCTAGCTTCATTTGTGCAATACATTTGGAAGCAACCGTAATCGCAGACACTCCTTTTTCTGGAGCAACACCAGCGTGCGCTGTTTTCCCAATTATTTTAACGAAAATTTTCGATTGGAATGGGGCTGCAGTTACAATTCCCCCTACTTTGCCATCACTGTCTACTGCAAAGCCGTATTTTGCTTTAATTTTAGAAGGATCTAACTCTTTAGCGCCAACAAGTCCACTTTCCTCGCCAGCTGTAATAATAAATTCAATATCACCATGTTCAATATTTTGTTCTTTTAAGCGTTTAGCCATTTCAAATAATGTAGCGATACCAGCTTTGTCATCAGCACCTAAAATTGTTGTACCATCTGAAACGATATAGCCATCTTCACGAAGAGATGGTTTAATCCCTTTACCTGGTACAACTGTATCCATATGAGACGTAAAATAAATTGGTTCGATATCTAATGAACCCTTTAGCGTAGCAAGTATATTACCTGCCCCATGCCCGTTACGAGTATGTGCATCATCTTGTTCTACGGTAAAACCAAGCGCTGTTAATTTGTCGATTAAAATCGGCGCAATCACTTCTTCATGTTTTGTTTCTGAATCGATTTGTACGAGCTCAAAAAACTCTTCTACTAAACGACTTGTCATGTTGTAGGACTCCCTTAGTTTACGTGTTTTTCCACGTTATAGTATATATATTATTTTAACACAACGTCTAAAGAGTTGAAATAATTCGCTTATAGGAAGTACGCTAATTTATGAAGGAATAGCAATTACTCCTCGGCAAATCAACCACTTAAAATGTATCTTCTCGCTTGTCACTCTAATTTATAGTAATAAAACAACTTCAGCAATGTTTTAACTGTGCGAAAGCGAAGCGACAGCAACAATCTTTTATCTGTGAGAAAGCGAAGCGACAGCAACAATCTTTTATCTGTGCGACAGCGAAGGCAGTGGCTCGATACCACTCAGAGGAAAACGGGTAGCTTGCTTGAAACAGAAATCACCAATCATCCCTGATTGCTAAATGAAAAAAAACTGTGAAAAGAGGGAAAATCTTTTCACAGATTACTTTATATCTTCGATTTGAAAGATAGCTTCTTTTTCATTATGTAGAGACTGCAAATAGCCATCAGCCTTATTATGTTTATCCTGTAGACGCAAGATCGTATTATGTACATCATCTTGTACACGAGAAACCTGCTCTCTGGCAGTAGATATTTTAGAATGGACAGACCAAGCCGAAAAAATATCATCAAAGAAATAGTCCGCAAATTTTACAAATCCATCTGTCTCAACTGCTAATGATTTCGTTGACATTTCATGTACATCCAGTAGTTCGTTATGGAAGCGCTGTAATGCAATTTGAGCATTATGAAGATAATTTTCGGATTTATCAAGTGCATCATGCTTTAAATGTGTAGCAATGAGTCCTCCACCAAAGAACGTATCCCACGCTGAGTAACCATTTGCAGAATGCAAGGACTCTGCAGCTTGTCCAAGCTTTGTAAGTGCTGCTTCACCAGCCTCTTCTGCTTCCCCTATCTCTGTAATTAGTTGTTTCGTTAACATTTCTTCATGCGCTAATTGTTCAAGCCTTTTTGCCTGTTCAGGCTCATGTATTTGTAAGTAGCCTTTCTTTTTAGCATTTAATTGGCTTAAAACTTCTTGCAATTCTTGTTCATTAATTTGAGTAAGTTTAGTGTTTATTTGCCGTAAATCATCTGTCAAATCAAGTTCTATCTTCTTTGCTTCATTTATTTTTAATTCAAGAATGGCTGCTTCATCAATTTTTCCTTCACGTATCTCATCTTGTTGCCCTGTCCACGTACGAATCGTATTCATAAAAGAAAAACCTTCTAACTTATCGAGTTTCAAACGAATTTGATTGAGTGCTTTAGAATGTTTGTAAATTTCCTGTTGTGCACGCTCGATTTGCCTTTCAATTAAATCCTTTTGTTCACTTAACCTACTAGCAGTTCTTAATTGTGCATGAACCATTTCTTGCTCTTTTTGTAATTGTTTCCATTCCATTCATCTCAACTCCTCTTACATATATATACGGATGAAAACAGGATATGTTTCAAATTATCTGTTATTTTCAATAGACCTTTTATTATCTAAAGTTCGTAAAAATCAATAAGAAAAACATACTAACATTAGTAGTACAAACCAAGGCCATGGTTTGTGCTACTATTTTTTTATAGTAGAAGTGAAGAAAAGCCGACCAGCCTCTGGGACCATTTGTGAGTCCGTATATAAAACCGGCTAACTTCATGCCCTTATATGAATC
>NZ_JBFTHS010000092.1:0-9417 GCF_056394365.1 Lysinibacillus sp. 10T31 | reverse complement strand
ATATAAATTTACTTGATTTATTGATTGGAAAAACAGTTGAAATTGCATTAAAAAAAGGAATTATCACAAGTAAAATAATTATCGTCGACTCCACACATACAAAAGCACGTTACAATCAAAAATCACCGAAGGAATTTTTACAGGAAAAATCAAAAAATGTGCGAAAAGCCGTCTATCAACTGGATGAAGAAATGAAAGAGAAATTCCCACCAAAACCAACATCAAATGAAGTGATGGAGGAATTAAATTACTGTCGTCAAGTTGTAGAAATTGTGAAAACACAATCCAAAGTTGCACAAATTCCCGCTGTAAAAGAAAAGTTAAATGTTTTAAAAGAAGTAATGGAGGACTACGATTTACAACTAAGCTATTCACCTTATCCGGACGCTCGTGTAGGACATAAATCTGCGGAATCGGCTTTCTTTGGTTTCAAAACCCATATTGCGATGAGTGATGAACGAATCATTACAGCTGCCATTGTCACAACAGGTGAAAAAAGTGACGGACACTATCTTCAAGAATTAATCGAAAAAAGTAAAGAGACAGGGATGGAAATTGATACGGTCATTGGTGATACGGCTTACTCTGGGAAAGATAATTTACAATATGCCAAAGCAGAAGCGGCTAAAACAGCGGGCTTATTTGGCATGGAAATACAAGGAGCCACAACAATATTCGCCGTTAATCTGAAACGAATATTGAAACGTCTAAGTGAAAAAAAGAAGGAATAGACAAAAAAACAAGGTACATTCTGTTCGATTCGAACAAAATGCACCTTATTTTTATCTAAAAAAGTTAAGCCGTCATAAAAAACGTAAGTTTTTCAGTGACCTCATATTGATTAGGAGTCATCTTTTTAAGTTTTGTTAATAGATAATTGTTATAGTAAACCATTGAATTAGTATACTTAATTTCTTCTAACTGTTCATCATATGTTTTATAGATAGTTTATTATTCTTGCAAAGCAGTTCCCACTGTTCTGTAATACATCGAAACCTCTAATTATTATCGGCGCTACTTTTATGAATAGAGGGTATTAGCATTTCTGATTTAAGGGTCGCCCCTGGCTTTGTAACCCTTTATAGTTTCAATTTGGTATCTCTGTTTAAAGTAACCCTTCTTCTTCAACTAACCTGCACCGTTAGTTGAATAGTAGCAATCTTTTAGAAAACAACCTTTTAAAAAAACCATAAAACCTTATACATTCCCATACATTATAGGTTGACATAACAACTGAATTAGGCAGTAACGATAAAGAATAAACCCTTGTCATTACTGCCTGTTAAATTCGACACCTTACAAATAAAAAAGCCGTTACAAAAGCTCCTCTTAGCAGAAGTTTACTTTTGTGACAGCTCCAGTTACTATATATTACTTATTGTTTGTTTCCGCTGATTTAGTAGCTTCAGTTGTTTCAGCAGCTTTTGTCAGCTTGCCCTCTTTTTCAAGCTGAGCAATCAGTTCATCTAATGTGACCCCTTTTTCTTTAGCCATTTCTTCTAAGTTGACAACTTCAGTTGATTCAATAGCCTCTGTTGTTTTTGCAGCTTTTGTCAGCTTTCCTTCTTTTTCAAGCTGAGCAATCAGTTCATCTAATGTGACCCCTTTTTCTTTAGCCATTTCTTCTAAGTTGACAACTTCAGTTGATTCAATAGCCTCTGTTGTTTTTGCAGCTTTTGTCAGCTTTCCTTCTTTTTCAAGCTGAACAATTAGTTCATCTAACGTGACCCCTTTTTCTTTAGCCATTTCTTCTAAGTTGACAGGTTCACTGGATTTAGTAGTTTCCCACATGTCGTTGTTGCTCGCAGCATATGCAGATCCTGCAACAACAGATAAACCTAGCACAAAAGTCGCAATTGATAATGTTTTCTTCATATTAAATTCCTCCTAGAATGTTTTTAGCCTTTACCCTACGATGGGTAAATTCCATAATATTACAATAGAATCTGGTTGCCTGCACCTTTTCTATTGGATGTCACCACTATATAACAAACCATGTTAAATCCATGTTAAGAGGAATACTTCTAATAAATTTACAAAAAAAAGCTTTAAATAAACAGTTTCAACTGCCATTCAAAGCCTTTTTCATTTTCTTATTTTATTTTACCAAGTTTAATTTCGAAACAAGTACCTCCGTTTTCATTATCCGTAACTACGATGTTTCCGTTGTGCTGGGTTATGATACTTTGCACAATGGAAAGTCCCAAGCCTGAACCGCCCATTTCACGAGAGCGTGATTTATCTACTCTATAAAAAGGCTCAAATATATTCTTTTTTTCCTCATCAGGGATACCGGTTCCAGTATCTTTAATTTCAACTATTACCTGCTTTTTATCCGTTTTAACAGTAATTATTACCATACCACCGTCAATATTGTATTTAATACCATTTTCAACAATGTTATAAAGCGCTTGATAAAATAGGTCGGTATTACCGTAAACAAGACCTTCATCGCAATCCAAATTTAATTTAACATCTTTTTCATCAGCAATATGAGAAAGTTCGGAAACAATATCTTCTAAAACATCCTTCAAACAAATAGTTTCATTCTCAAATCCATCATTCATATTTGTCATATCCAAAAGGCTGCGAACAAGCTCGGATAATCGCTTTGTTTGCTTTTCAAAAACGTTAATGAGTGCATCATATTCTTCTGTAGAATGTGTATGTTTCTTTTTAAATACATCAACCTTTGTTTTTAAAACCGTAAGTGGCGTTCGGAGTTCATGGGCCGCATTTGCAGAAAAGCGGCTTTGCATCATAAAAGCATCGTTTAGCTTATCCGTCATTTCATTGAAAGACTGCGTTAGCTCAGCTATTTCATCATCCGTTGGTGGAATGACCATCGTTTCCGATAGATTATGCACTGTCCTATTCTTAATTTGACTATTTAGTGTATCAAGTGGTTTTAACACTTTACCCGATACATAGTACGTCAATACGCCACCACCGACAATGACTAAAAGCAGATAAAAAACACTTTTAATCTGAAAGTCTGTTCTTGCTTTTTGTACATCAACAGAGGGTGTAGATATCATGGCATTTGATGGCGTTTGGAGATTGTCAATAACATTGCTATTTTCACCAACCTCTTGTGCAGGTAATACAGTGGCTGCATCAATTTCTGTTGCCATTATACCAGCAGAAAAATTTAAAATTGATGTAAGCCCTATACAACAAATCATTAATAAAATTATCATCATTACTGTAAGTCGCAGCCGAATTGGCATTTTTTTAAACATCAAGCGTCACCATCATTTTTAGTAATAAAATAACCCTCACCAATCTTTGTACATATTGGATCATAATCTAAAAGAGCTTTAAGTTTTTTTCGTAATGTAGCAATGTGAACTCGAATAACTCCACTAAAACTATCAGCATTTTGGTCCCATACATGTTCAATCAATTCTTCTTGACTGACTATCTTTTCTTGATTCAGCAGAAAGTATTCAAGTAGTGCGAATTCTTTTTTTGTAAGTATCAATTCACTTTCACCCACATATGCAGTGCGTTTTGATAGATCAATATTTATATTACTGCAAGACAATAAGCTATTTTCCTGCACGAATTTTCGCCTTAATAAATTTCTTATTCTTGCTTCCAATTCCTCAAAGGCAAATGGTTTAGTTAAATAATCATTCGCACCTATATCTAAACCTATAACTTTGTCATTTACACTACTTCTTGCACTAAGGATTAAGACTTTTAATTCTTTATTTTCTTCTCTTAACTTTTCTAAAACCTTTAATCCGTCCATTTTCGGAAGATTTAAGTCAAGTATAATTAAATCATAATTTTCAGCGTACGCCAGTTCATAAGCATCTTCTCCATTACTACACGTATCAACTGCATACCCTTCAATTCTAAGTCCCTCAGCGATAGCTTCCTGTAAATCCAACTCATCTTCAACAACAAGAATTCTCATATCGTAATCACCTCATTTTCATTATTTTAAATAGGTGTGTGTTAAATCTATGTTAAGCAAATATATAGTCTTCTTCTTCTAGTGATCGCATAGATACGGTATAGTGACTGTAAGACTCCAGATTGATCAAATTGGAGTTAATCTTTCTAACTAAGTATGAGATTTTTATAAAAAAGTTTGATTAATTGAGTCTTATTCAACTAAAGCCTCCGTTAGCTCAAGTATTTTCTTTCAAAAACGTTTGCTTGGTGTTAATACGATTTAATAACCTTTTGTTCAATTCCCATAACGCCGTTTTATTGCTATCCCATTTCAAAAGCGTTACTGCCGCTTCAAAAGATAACCATTTGTAGTTGAGGTGCTCTTTTGATAAAGATATATCTTTTGTAGGAACTTTAACACCAAAAGAAAATTCTTTTAATACATAAACGTCTTCTCCCCAAAGGAAATTCCTAACCACATCTTCTACTGGTAGTGAAGACATAGAATCTAATTCAATATTTGGATAATCTCTTGTAATACCAGCCTCTTCAAATGCTTCTCGTTTAGATTATTCAATAGGAGTCTCACCCTCTTCTCCACCACCAGCTAATCCCTGCCAATATCCATAATCACTTCTCTTAAAAATTGCATATTCAATAGAATTGTCAGTGATTATATAAGGAAATATCAAAACTTGATATGGTGCCCTCATTGCTTATCTCCTCCCAAAAATAACCTTAAAATAAATTTGACCTTTCTTCAACCAACCTGCATCGTTAGTGAAAAAGCGATCGCTCTAATTGAACAATCGCACCCGTTAGCTGAATAAAAAAAGAGCTGCCAATGCAACTCAATGATCTTCAAGTAAAGCACCCCGTTAGCCATCCATGAAGCGAAAAAATAAGTACTTCACCACAGAAAATGAAAGATGATTAAGTTCTTTCATGGGAGTTTAAAAGGAACAGCGACGCTTATTAAACAATCGCGCCCTTAAATGGAATAACCCGAATTTATCCTTTGAAGGTAAAGTCATATCCTTTTAATGGCTGTAGGGTAGAATAGTGAGTAATAATTCCAGTTATTAAAGAAATTAATCCCCAAATTAATGCAAGGAAGTGTACCTGATAGCTTGGTAGAGTATAAAAAAAGCACCCAAGTGAAACTCCCAACATAACAAGTATGAAATACAAATAATCTAAATGAACCCAGCAAAGAATGAGAAGATGGGCGACATTTATAATACATATTACGGAACCAAAGCTTTTAACAAGCTGGGCACTCTACGGAGCGCCCTTTTGCTTAAGTATAACCACACGATAAAATCTAGAAAATCTCAAATTAACTCTTTGTCTACGAAACTCTCAATAAATAGTTGGGCACCTTTAGGGAGAAGACGGTTTTTTAGAAAAATGAGACAAATTTCCGAACTAATTGAAGTTGCCGTAAGCTTCTTTACACTGATTGGAAATTGAATATTGGACACGATTGCCTCATGGAGCACGGTTACACCAACTCCTTCATTTACCATATTAAGGATGGTGGTAATACTTGAGCATTCGCAAATGACATTTGGTTGAAAACCGAGTCGACGGCACTCTTCGACGATTATATCGTGAGTTCCGGTCGACTTTTCACTTTGCAATAGAATGAACGGCATTTTTGCTAAGTCGTTCAGGCGAATGCTGGAAGCCGTCCGGTCCAGATCAAGGCTGTACGGCAGGATTGCAAGAAATGGCTCCTCTTTTAAACGTATTATTTCAAACAACGCGGGATCATAATCGGTTTCTAAAGGAAACCTTGTTATAGCGAGATCGATGTCGCGCTTTTGAAGACGTTGGGTTAATCCTTTCGGATCACCTTCCCAAATGCGATATTTAACTTTTGGATATGCTATTCGAAAGGATTGAATTTGCCTTGGAAGTAAGGAACTACAGGAAGGGGCAGCCCCGATTTTCAATGTGCCGATTACTCCTTCATGGAGTTCACGTACCTCAGTGAAGGTTTCAGTCACCATCTGTAAAATTGATTCTGCTCGCTCGCGCAATAATTCGCCGGCTTGCGTTAACTGCATCCTTCTAGCGCTCCGTTCAAACAAGGTTACTCCGAGCTCGTCTTCTAGCGACTTTAATTGTTGGCTCAAAGGAGGTTGAGCCATATTCAAAAGTTGAGCCGCACGAGTTACCTGTCCCTCGTTTGCTATCGCCAAAAAATATCTGAGTTGTCTGAGTTCCATAAAACATCACCATTCCATATTTTTTTTATATAGTATATCAATAAACTAGATATTTTTCATATCGAAATTATCGTGGTATCCTTTCAATACAGAAGCTGCTCACGCAAGCGATTGAAGGAGGTGTTGGCGTGATTGAAGTGATTATTCAAGACACCATGGGAAAGGCTGACTATGGTTGGCTCCAAAGTAAATTCAGCTTTTCTTTTGGAGAGTATTTTAATCCCGATAGAATGAACTTTGGACCCCTTCGGGTGTTTAACGATGATACTTTTCAACCCGAAAAAGGATTTGGGCTTCACCCGCATAAAGAAATGGAAATCGTTACAATTGTTCTAGAGGGCATTGCACGCCATGGCGATTCGGCAGGAGACGTTCATTTCATTCACGCCGGAGAAATCCAACGAATCAGTTCCGGAACGGGAATAGAGCATTTTAATTACAATGCATCGCCCATTTATCCCATGCGATTATTGCAAATTTGGCTGATGCCAAATCAAAAGGGATTAAGCCCTTCATGGGAACAGCGAAAATTTGAAACGGATCAGATGCGGAACTGTTTACTTCCCATCGTTTCCGATTCGGATAAAGAGAATTCGCTGCATATTCACCAAGATACAACGTTTTATATGTCTGTGCTTGATGCTAATCAATCGTTAAGTTATGAGGCGAAAATCGGTCGCAGAACATATTTCTACTTGATTGATGGCGAAGTTGTGCTGGATCATAACTTCACTCTCCGATCAGGCGATGCCGCACAAATAACAGATATTGATCTATTGACGATACAGGCTAATCAGGATTCGAAGTTGCTTATTATTGATTTACCTTAGGAGGAATAACAATGAAAACAATGCTTATTGTAGCACACCCCAATCTTGGTATTTCCCGTGCGAATGCTCGTATATTGGCTCTAGTAAAAGAGCGTTCCGACTTTACTGTACATGACTTGTACCTAACGTATCCGGATTGGAATATTGACATCAAACGAGAACAACAACTTCTACTTGAACATGATCGGATTGTTTTTCTTTTCCCTCTACATTGGTACAGTGTCCCGGCCATGCTTCAAAAGTGGCTCGAAGATGTGATTGAGTTTGGTTGGGCTTTCGGTCCCGGAGGAGACAAATTAAAAGATAAGGAATTTATTCTTGCCATCACGACTGGTGGAGCAAGGGAATATTATCAAAAGGATGGAATCAATCTGTTTCCAGTAGAGGAGTTGATTCGACCTTTTGAGGTGACGATTCATCGGGTGCAAGGGAAATATACTTTATTGAACGTGTTATACGGAGTTAAATATCTATCTGATCAAGAGTTGGACCAAGAAACGGCATCATTCGCCGAAAGTCTCTTGGCATAAATGGGCATACTCGTAACGCGAAACAGGGAAACCTATTGGACTATAATAGCGTTCTTTTACGCTTCAGCACTTATTTCAATAACAATTTATAATGAACATCTTAAAGAATAAAACATATAAACCACAAGTGGTATTCTTAATTAGAATCACTTGTGGTTTTTTCTCTTTTTATAATATTGTATACGGTTGCTCTCGTTACACCTGTTGCTTTACTTATATGTGATATGAACCATAAGCTTGCTGTGTGTTTTATTAATGCAGCTTTGAAATAATGTTTGGTCAAATTAACACTTGTAGATTGTCAACCAAATTTGACCCATCTTTGTCACTGAAAAATGACCCACCTACTCTTGCTTCGTAGCTAACCGTTCTTTCATTCTGATGTAGACGACATTATACTAAACCAAATAAGTTGTATTATAGGATTCGTACTCTTTAAAGTTTGCAAAAATGTCTTTAAAGTAGCCTAACCACTCCTACTTTAAATGGTCGCTCTCTATAACAGTATAAATTAAAAAATTTCACATCAGAAAAGTGCGAGAAATCAACGTTTCTAAAATGATTTCTCGCACTTTTTAAGATTTGAGCATTTATGTCCCAGTCTCTTTTTATTTTGCCATCTAGAAAATTCGAAGAGCGATTAAGTAATAAACTTCGCAAACCAAGCAACATAATGTGCCCCAGGTATAAATAAAATCTGAGCCAAAATTGTTCCTAAAAATCTTGAAGTCACCATCATTACAGAAGCTCTTTTTAAATCGAGGTAGCTTCCTCTCTTGTTAATCACATCATCGGCAAGAATTGAAATTTTAGGGTCAATGAATATAATCAAAAGAATCGTCGCCACTCCATTGATTAATCCAGACGCCATTACAGCAGTAGTCTTTTGTTCGGGTACTAATAAAGATGCATATAAAGCTGATAAAACCCCAATTCGTATAAATCGCAGTAATTAGGATATTGATAACAAATAATTTAACCGGAATATCTCGTAACCCAATGCCTTTTAAATAAGCAAAACTTGGCTTACGGATATGTTTAATCCCACGTCTTAAATATTCAAAAGTAAACCCTTTTTTTTATAAAGCTGGTATCGAACCTCTTTCCTCTACCAAATGAATAATCCCTCTTGAAAAGATTGCTACGAATGTTGGAAGTAATAATATTATCCCTATTAATGTACCCATTGATGCTGCTCCAATAATAATTCGATACTGGTTTTCTACAAAGACTAACGCATTGTCAGCAGGTGCTGTATCCACTAAACTCCCTGTAAACGGTTGTTGCATCATATTTGCTAGCCTCGAAACCATTACCATTACATTGAAAAGTGATAAAGCTGAAGCTAGTAACCTTACACGTGCTCCTGATAAACGTACTGCATAAGCAAGTGTTTCGATTGAATGAATGATTAGAATAAATAAAGCAATCATTATTAATTTGTTTGTTATTAATTCCACTCTCTATATCTACCCCTTTAGCCTTCTAATCTTTTTAGATTCAGACGCTTATAGTTCAAGATAGTTCTGGATGCTTGCCCCTTGTTTAATTAATCGACTATCGACATACTCTTTCTTTTTTGCAATAGTCACTATAGCATTTATTATGCTACTAACCTGCACCGTTAGCACAAGAATCGATTGCTATAATTGAAGAATCGCACTCGTAACTTTAAGTTGTTAGTAATTCTAAATCAACTTGATGAACTAATATTTTATTTTTCCACACATTCGGTTTTTTCTTTCATACTACGATGTATCTTATTAAATAAAATTGAAGCCAAAACCCCTATCGCTAAAAATATTAACCAACACCCGGAAATATGGTTGAATTTATTTAACCAAGCTCCAAGATAGTTTCCTAAAGAACCTCCAAAAGCCCAACAGGCTTGAAACATTCCGAAATACAAAATACAAA
>NZ_JBFTHS010000091.1:0-9790 GCF_056394365.1 Lysinibacillus sp. 10T31 | reverse complement strand
AGGAGAGTACGCATTTTCAGGTAATCAATTAACAAGTATAGAAATCCCACCAAAGGTGACAACAATAGAAAAAAACGCATTTTATAGTAATAAATTAACAAGTGTAAAATTCCCATCAAGCGTGGCCACGATAGGAGAATGGGCATTTGGTTCAAATCAATTAGCAAGTGTAGAAATCCCACCAACTGTGACAACAATAAAAAACAACGCATTTTTTTCCAATCCATTTGATTTTGTAACCTTTAATGGAGAACATAAATTCCAATGGGCTAAAGGGGAGCATCCTTTTGGTGTGTATAATTATAATAAAAGTGATAGATATTTCATGGGATGGTTTGAAGATGAAGATTATACGATAGACTGGGATTACTCTGTAGCTAAACCAATGACTATTTATGTTAAGTATGGTTCTGTCAAGTTTGATGCCAATGGAGGAAGCAAAGTTCCCGCTCAAACGGTAGGACATGGAGAATTAGTAACAGCTCCTGACGCTCCAGTAAAAGAAGGCTACACATTTGAAGGTTGGTATAAAGACAAAGAGCTAACAATAGTATGGGACTTCGATCAGGATGTAGTAACAAAAGATATCACACTATATGCTAAATGGTCGAAAACTGGAATATTGGAATTTGTTTCTGCGCCTCAAGTGATTGACTTTGGAGAAGAACTGAAGATTTCATCACAACATAA
This sequence comes from Lysinibacillus sp. 10T31, assembly GCF_056394365.1. Taxonomy (NCBI): domain Bacteria; kingdom Bacillati; phylum Bacillota; class Bacilli; order Caryophanales; family Bacillaceae; genus Lysinibacillus; species Lysinibacillus sp. 10T31. The sequence continues at coordinate 9,100 of NZ_JBFTHS010000091.1, read as the reverse complement.
AACGTATCAACTCATTAACTTTGATACGCCTTTAGCGGTAAAAGATAATCGTGAGCTGTCGAAAAAACCATCTTGGACAATGACAGCTAAGATGGATAAGCAATTAACAGGAAAGACGACGGGTTCTACATTAGATAGCTTACATTACCGCTATGATGGAAATGTTTCAATCCTTACGGAAGAAGCTTCCGCAAAGATTTATAAAAAGGATACAACAAACGGTGAAATTGTCAATATTTCTGATACATGGGAAGAGGACGGGGACGGGTTTTACTTAGAAGTCAGAGCTGGAACCGCTAGGGCTGAAGCTTATGAAGGAACGATCAGATGGGTACTTCAAGATGGACCATTGAATGAATAATCATAATTTGATAAGCTGCGCTCAACAAAAAATCAACCGTTCGTTTTGTGTAAGAGAACTTACTTTCATTAACATAATAGTTTCTCAACAACAAAAAGGAGGCTACGTTTAAAAACGTAACCTCCTTTTTAAAATTGACTATTTAACTAGTAATGCTTCAATTTCCTCTGCGTGAATTGGTTTACTAATATAGTAACCTTGAATAGCATCACAGCCATAAGAAGTCAAAAGGTCTGCTTGTTCAGCAGTTTCGACACCTTCTGCTACAACTTTAAGTTCCATAGATTTTCCAAGTTGTACCATGCCGTGCATTAACTTTTGAGTTTTTTCGGACTTTAATAAAGAACTTGTAAATGTTTTATCGATTTTCAATGTATCTATTGGTAGAATTTGCATATATCTAAATGAGCCATACCCGGTACCGAAATCATCTAGTATAAAGGCAATACCTTCATTTTCAAGCTTACGCATTTGCTGTGTGATAAAGGTAGCAGCTTCTGCTTCTAGGGCGAATTTCTCCGTAATTTCGATTTGAATAAGGCTTGCAGGACAGCCTGTTTTTGCCAAAGTTGCAAGGATTGATTTTGCCATGTTTTTATCACGGAATTCGCGTACAGAAGAGTTAATAGATACTTTTAAATCAAGACCATCTTTTTTCCAGATTAGTGCCTGTTCACAAGCTTTTTCTAGCATAAAGGAACCGATATTATTAATAAGACCAGTTTCCTCAGCAATTGGAATAAGCTCATCTGGTGAAACAACGCCTATTACTTCATCTTCCCAACGAACTAGTGCTTCTACAGCTGTGATTTTACCAGAAGTAACATCAATTTGTGGCTGATAGAGGACTTTTAGATTTTTTTGGTCAAGAGCCTGAAGTAAACGTTTTTCAATTAAAGCTTTACGATTTAATGCTTTATGTGTTGCTTTGGATAGTGAGACGACTTTATCGCCACCTGCTTCACGGACAGTTTTGATAGTAGCAATGGATGCCTTCATTAGTTGGGAGAATGTAGTTTGATCTTCTGGATAACGTGTAATTCCGCCACTAATAGAAATAGGAACCGCAACATTACTGTTATAAATTGGATGTTGTTGTAAGTAAGACAGGAAGCCTTGAATAAACCATTCACTTAATGGTGTAATCACGACAAAATCATTTTCGTTAATACGTGCCATTGTACTATCTTGGAAGTACATTTTTATACGATTTGTAAACTCTACAATTAGACTTTGATCGATTTGCTGATCGTGTAACTCTTTTAATGTATAAAATTTATCAATACTTAAATAGACAAAAGAAAAGTTTCTTTCATCCTCAATCATATTAGAAATCACTTTTTCGAGTCGATGTGCATTCATAAGACCTGTTTCTGTATCGATATAAGCGATTTTTTCAAGCTGTTGTTGTATTGTCTTGGACTTGGTGATATCCTTTTCAATTAATAAAAATTGTTGATCATTTGTTTCGAGATCAAATGTTGGGATAGCTGTAAGTAGTACCCAATAAGATTGACCTGTTTTTGTAACTTTTTCAATTTCACCTTGCCACGTATGGCCATTGTTTAAATTACGCCAGATTGTATTTGTGATCTTTTCGCTTTCTTTATTTTCAGGGAATAGCTGCCAAAATGTTTTGCCAATCACGCGTTTTGGTGTCCATTGACTCGTTTTTAGAAATTCATTATTACATTCTAAAATGAACCCATCATGATCAAGTGTCACTGTCATAAATGTTGAGTCTAATCCCTGTTTTAAGTCTACGAGAGTGCTGCTACTTGAGACAGTATTAATCATTAACTCTGGTAGTATGAACATCATAAGAACGAAATGCTCCCCTTGTTCAGTAAATGGTTTAGCTAGTAGCGCTGTTGTAATCTCTTCATTTGTATACGTTTTCAGTTGAATTTGATTGATATACGTGCTGTCATTATTTTGCAAAATGGCTTGAAGGGTTTCTAATGAAAGCTGACGTAGTAAATTTTCATGAATGAATGAAGTGGTATGTTCTTTAATAGTAGTAGCTGAAAAATCAAATAGCTGTTCAGCAAGTTTTCCCAAATTTATAACTTGTCCATCTTGATTCATGACAATAGCAGGAAAAGGAAGTGAATTTAAATAATGTTCATCGATCGTAAATGATTTATGCATATGACTCATGATTATTCGATCTCCTTGAGTAATCTATATATACTATTATTATAGTTAATTATCGGGAATTAGTCATTATGAATATGATTGTAAATATTTGATAATAAAAGATTTTGGGACTTTTTTAGCGAGAAATAAGGAAATAATTGAAGAAAAATAACATTTTCTAGTATAAATATAGGAAGCGAGAATTGTATGAACGGTTGAAAGGAATAGTATTTATCGTCTCCGGTGCGATGTTATGGGGAGCAACTGGACCTTTAATGGAGTGGTTACTCAACCATACGCCATTGACAGTCTCCTTTATGTTAACAATTCGTTTATCGGCCGCAGGTTTTTATATTACATATTTATCTTCATAGTGAGTGTCCCAACACCTACTGATAAATTGCCACAGGACGTGGCTTTCTTAGACTGAGTTCCTCTATGTATTTTCTACCTTATTACAGTTTCTAGCACGGTATTTGTTATTACCTATGTCTCTCTTAGTTTAAAGAAATGGCCACCGAAATATCAAGTGATAGGGATTATTGGTACACTTATAGGTCTTTTCCTCCTACTAACGAACACTTCATTTGACACTTTATTAGTTAGTAGTAAAGCCTTATTGTGGGGAGTAGCGGTTGGGGAATGCTTATAGCAGGATTTATATTAGGGGTTATTTGTCGCATTTGGAATCAAATCTATGGTTTTCGTGCTATTTTTAAGTTGAGACAAGTATCCTTTCTAGTATTGAACCACTAACAGCAATGGTTATTTTAGTTATCGTGTTTTAGGTTTTTGGCAATTCGGTGTCTTCGTTATGCTTGTTTGTGTAATATGGCTTTCTGTAGGTGGAGGAAAAGCATAAAAATACTATCTGTATAGGAGTTACTCACTATTTATTGAAATTTGTGGAACTTCTTTACTAAAAGCAAGGGGGAAGAATGTGAAAGAAATTTTTTCCTATGTAAAGCCTTATAAATGGACTGCATTTATTGCGTTTTGTTTAATGCTGTTGGAATTGTTTGTGGAGCTCACTCAGCCACTTATCATGGCTAAAATTATAGATGATGGAGTACGGGCTCAAAACCAAGGGATGATTTGGCAATGGGGAATTGTTTTACTTGGCTTATCTTTCGTAGCCTTTATAGCCGGTGTCGTAAATTCGTATTTTTCATCGCATACTGCACAGAGTTTCTCCTATGATTTACGAAATGCATTGTTTGAAAAAATACAATCCTTTACATTAGCTACTTATCAGAAATTCCCAACAGCTTCTCTTATTACAAGGTTAACGAATGATGTGACGCAAGTTCAGACAGTGCTGTTTATGAGTTTGCGTATTATGCTTCGTGCACCACTTGCCGTTGTTGGTAGCATCGTTATGGCTTTTATTGTAAATGCTAAACTAGCATTGTTTTTAGTTATTGGCGCACCGATTATTTTGATATTTCTTATTTTTATGGTGGCAAAAGGCGTGTCTTATTTTGGACTTGTGCAAAAGAGAGTGGATCGTTTGAATCGTGTACTACAGGAAAATTTACAAGCTATTCGATTAGTGAAGGCTTATTTACGCGGTGCGTATGAAGCCTCTCGTTTTGATGAAGTTGCCTCACGCTTAAAAATAGATACTGTAAAGGCTTTACGCACAATGGAGTATATTATGCCGGTGCTGTTATTCATCATGAATATGAGTCTACTTGCTGTACTGTGGTTTGGGACAAAACAAATAGCTTCAGATACAACTCCACTTGGAGATGTTGTTGCTATTGTCAATTATGCAATGCGTATGACAGGTTCGTTTTCAATGTTTGCCTTTATTATTATTTTTTATGCGCGTGCAAAAGCATCTGCAGAGCGTATGGCAGAAGTCCTTTCAACTGAGAATGAGATTGAGCTACCATCATCTTCAGAGAAAACGTCTAAAGGCTTGAATTTTGGAGAATTAGCTTTTGAGCATGTGAGCTTTACTTATCCTGGGGGAGACTCGCCTGTACTATCAGATGTAAGCTTCCGAGTGAAATCTGGTGAAAAGCTTGCCATTATGGGGGCAACAGGTGCTGGGAAATCAACACTGTTACAGCTTATTCCTCGTTTCTACGATGTGACAGAAGGCAAAATAGTAATAGAGGGAAAAGATGTACAGCAATGGGATTTACAAGAGCTGCGTGAAATTATCGGCTATGTTCCGCAACAATCTTTATTATTTACAGGAAGCATTGCTGATAATGTTCGTTGGGGCGATGCAGAGGCTGAAATGGATGCAGTGCTACAGGCTACAATGCAAGCGCAAATCCATGCTTCTGTGGAGGATTTCCCGAATGGCTACGAGACAAAAGTCGGTCAGAAGGGTGTCAATCTTTCAGGTGGTCAAAAACAAAGATTATCGATTGCAAGAGCGTTATTAAGAAAAGGGCATATATTAATGCTTGATGATAGTACGAGCGCGCTTGATGTAAAAACGGAGCAGGCATTATGGGAGGCATTGAGTGAGGAACAAGCAACAATGCTAGTAGTCACTCAAAAAATTCGGACAGCTAAAGGTGCAAGTCGCATCTTACTCATTGATGCAGGAAAAGTGGTCGCATACGGGACACATGAAGAGCTTTTGCAAACGTCAGTGCTTTATAAAAAAATCGCAATTTCGCAACAGGAGGTGGAGGAATAATGGGATTTTTCCAAAAGCCTTTTGGCTATGAGCCGATTTTGACGAAAGCTGATGTGAAGCAAGTTGTTAAGAAAAAAAAGGGACCTCGTGCGACAGATTGGAAAAGTACACTACTACGTTTGTGGAAGATAGTTGATGAACAGCGTGTACTACTAATTATTGTGCTGTTACTTGTCTTGGCGAGTTCCATTTTGTCTCTCCTTGGGCCATATTTAATCGGTAAAATGATTGACATGTACGTAACGCATGGAGAGCTTACAGGACTGGACAAGCGAATTGTGCTGTTAATCGGTATTTATGTTCTATTAGCCGTATCATTATTTTTGCAAAACTATTGGATGATTGGGGTTGCCCAACAAACCATTTATAGATTACGAACGAGTGTATTTGCTCATTTCCAAAGACTGCCGATTGCCTTTTTTGATCGTCGTCAGCATGGAGAATTAATGAGTCGGATGACGAATGATATTGAAGCAGTTAGCTCAACATTAAATAGTTCCTTTATTCAAGTGTTTTCTAGTGTAATAACGCTTACGGGAACGGTGATCATCATGCTAAGTTTAAGTCCTCTACTTACGGTATTAACGATGACCATTATACCGGTTATGTTTTGGGCGATGCGTTGGATTACGCGGAGAACCGCACCATTGTTTAAGGAGCAACAAGCGGCCATAGGAGCTCTGAATGGCATGATTGAAGAAACAATATCGGGACAGCGAATTGTCAAAGCTTTCTCACAAGAGGAACGCATGAAAGCGGAGTTTCGCGAAAAAAGTTTGCGATTAAAAAGTACTGGCTTTTGGGCGCAGACATACTCTGGGTATATTCCGAAGGTCATGAACTTTTTAAACAATATGAGCTTTACAATTGTAGCTGGTATTGGCGGTGTACTTGCTTTTTATGGGCATGTGTCAATTGGCGTAATTGTTATCTTTACAGAATACGCAAGGCAATTTACACGACCGTTAAATGATTTGGCCAATCAATTTAATACCGTACTGTCAGCGATTGCTGGTGCTGAGCGTGTATTTGCGTTACTGGATGAACAGTCTGAAGAGGAAGCTGCTTCAGCACAGAAGCATAAGCTATTAGGGCAAGTGAGCTTTCAGCATGTGTACTTTAAATATGAGCAAGCAGAGGAAGCTTACACTTTGAAGGACATTAATTTTAACGTGGAGCCCGGACAAACGGTAGCTCTTGTTGGGGCAACTGGAGCAGGAAAAACAACGATCTTGCAGCTAATTGCAAGATTTTATGAGGTATCAAAGGGTGAGGTTTTATTTGATGGTGTAAACGTTCAGCAAATAGAACGACAAGCATTGCGCTCGCAAATGGCCTTTGTGTTACAGGATCCGTTTTTGTTTGAAGCATCTGTACGCGAAAATATTCGTTATGGTCAATTAGATGCTAGCGATGAAGAGATAGAGGAAGCGGCGAAGCGTGCAAATGCACATGACTTTATCATGACGCTAAAGGATGGCTATGACACAGTACTTGCCGCAGATGGCAGTGGAATTTCGCAAGGCCAAAAGCAGTTATTGTCAATAGCAAGAGCATTGATTGCCGACCCGAAAATTTTATTGTTGGATGAGGCGACAAGTAGTATTGATACTGTTACGGAGCTTGCGATTCAAGAGGCTCTTGATGTGTTAATGCAGGGACGCACAAGCTTTGTAATTGCTCACCGTTTAAACACTGTGCACAATGCCGATATTGTATTCGTTATGCACAAAGGTGAGTTAGTTGAAGCTGGCCCCCAACAAGAATTAATGGAATCCGGAGGCATCTATGCGCAGATGTTACAATCTTCATCCTATCATCTTGATGAGTAGGGTGAAAGTAACGATAGAGATATAAAATCTCATTTTTCATATATAAAAAAGAGTGATTTCAAATTTTTGGGATTGCTCTTTTTTAGTTGAAACATTGACTTTTATCTCACGGTTTAAATGTAATTCATTCATAAAAATAGTATAATTATGGATAAATACCTAAATGAAAATAAATTTCTGGGGTGTGAGAGCGACTCGATGCTTAGCCGCAACGGAAATAGGGCCTTTAGATGATGAATTGTAGTGTATAAAAATGTATACAATATTCTAGTAAATTTCAGTCTATAACCGTCAAAAATCATATAAAAACCTTTTAATTTCACTATATTTGGAGTAAAATTGTTAATAATTAGGAGTGGCTATTATAATTTGTTGCCAGCTTAATTTCTTTCTTGCTACAATAGGGCAATAGTCTGTTAGAAGAACGGAGTAAATGATGAATATTTCAGTAATGACAGTGTCTTTTCCGTTAGATGGGGAAACATTAAATGAATTAAAATTATTGTGTGAAGAAGCGACTACACAAGACTATCGTGTCTATGAAACGGCTATGGGTTTGCCTATGGCGAGTTCCTTTGAATCGAAAGGCTTTATGGTACTCGCGTATGAAGATGACAAAGATATACTAGTTGGTGCAGCTAGTGCAATAGATTTAATGGGGCTGCATACATATGAATGGTCTTTAGTGGTAGCACCTATGTATCGTCAAAAGGGCATTGGAACCGCTTTAGTGGAAGCTTTACAGGCCGGCCTCGAAGAGCGTGGGGCAGAAGGGCAGTTGGCGGTAGTGATAGATGGCTCACCTTATGGACACACGTTTATTGAAACGAAGGGCTTTACATATAGCTTTTCAGAGGCCACTTTAGAAACAAGAGCAGAGTCAGTTGAATTAAAGACCGATATCGAAATCATTCCTTATACAGGTGAACAGGCGGAGCTGATTGCCATCTATAGTGCAGCGTTTGGAGACCTACCTGAAGAATCTGAGGAGCTAATCACTTTTAATACATCGACGAATGGACGAAAGCTATGGGTAGCGCGTAAAGATGGAGAAATTGTTGGAACAGTAACGACTGCCCAGGAAAATGAAATTCAATGGGTTACTGCATTGGCAGTACATCCAAACTGTGAGGGGCAAGGAATTGGTACTGCGATGCTGTCGTTTTCCAAAGATTATGCGAGTAAAGTTGGGGCGAAATTCGTCATGCTCGATGTAGAAATTGACAATAGAAAGGCGCTTTCTGTTTATGAGAAGGCTGGCTTTATGAAGGCTCAACAAATAGACTATTATGTAAAACAATAAGTGAAGAGTGAGGAGTGTGCTTTATGCATCGCTTCTCACTTTTTTTGTGTTCAGCAGAAGCGGAGAATTTTCAGATGCAGATAGGCGAACTACATAAAAGGATAGATAAGACTTTCATTCATCTCCTTTCCGATTCCGGACGCCATTATGCCGGGCATAATGGATCAATAATAGTAGAATACGAAGTGCATACATAACTAGTGCGAAATTTCAAGAAAATAGATTATCAAAATATGTTCAAAAAACAGAAAATGTTGATTTGCTAGCTTTTGTGGGAATTGCTAGTGTTAATGATTGTAAAGTAAATAATGGGGATTATCCATTTAAAGGTAGATACTCTTTGTTATTTTTAAAATTATGGTGAAAGGGGATTCGAACATGAAAAAAGTAAGTTTACTTTTAATGATTATTCTTTTAGTTTTTTCCCAATTATCATCTGTTTCCGCGATAAGTAATAATGAAAGTAACAGTGCAAGTAGTAGTGAAGATTCCAGCACGCATGATGAACTTATGACCGGTAGTGATGATAGCATAGTACAACCGAATGATAACGATAATAATTCATTAAATAGTAATACAGAAGATGAACTAGAAGATGCTGAAGCATCAACTATTACGGAGGATGAAGATACTTCTTTGAACGCAGAAAAGAAAGCTAGTGTACCCAATGGTGCCGATAATTTTGTCTATAGAGAAAGATTTATTGGTATTCCAGGTATCAGTATTACAGGATGGAAAGGAGATCAAACTCCACAGGATGTTGTTATCCCTGATATGATCGAGGGTCTACCGGTTATAGAAAT
>NZ_JBFTHS010000090.1:0-10126 GCF_056394365.1 Lysinibacillus sp. 10T31 | reverse complement strand
AGTAAGATCCCTCAAAGACGATGAGGTAGATAGGTTCGAGGTGGAAGTGTGGTGACACATGGAGCTGACGAATACTAATCGATCGAGGACTTAACCAAAAAAGTTTGAAACATTCAATGCACCGTTTATCCAGTTTTGAAAGAATAATTTCTTTCAATTAAATAAGTCTAGTGATGATGGCAAAGAGGTCACACCCGTTCCCATACCGAATACGGAAGTTAAGCTCTTTAGCGCCGATGGTAGTTGGGGGCTTCCCCCTGTGAGAGTAGGACGTCGCTAGGCACCTGAAAAAGTCGAGGATTTATTCCTCGGCTTTTTTTTTTATGAAAATAAATAATCTCCTGGCCAATGAATATTCTTAAAAATAGATGGAGAATCTCTACCTAGTTTAAAATGCCAATACGAAAGCAAAGGCATCTGATCGGGGTAACTTCGATTAAAATTTTAGGTAGACTAACTTATTTGTGGTTCTTTGTATGGTTCCTTGATGAATTTTTCTATGTGCGCTTGGCATTTGTAGGAACTATAGGATGACGAGTGGCTCTAGCAGACCATAACATTGCACTAGGCGATGAAAACGGTAATTTTAGACCAAACGAAATTTGATACATCTCGTTTTCGATTTTAAAAAAGAAAAGAGGCTTTACACTATTATTTACTAGGATAGAGCAGGGTGAGGAGTGATATGTTACCATTCCTCACTTATTCTATTCCGTCAAAAACCTCTCTATCTATTCCTTCTCAAATTGAAAAATATCTTGATTGATCATTGCATGAAAGTAGCTATCCATTTCTTTTGCTGAAACATCTTTTTTATTTTGTAACCACCATGCACTTAACGTTGTAATTACACCTGAGTGGAATTCGATAATCAACTCAGATGGTATCGAATGATTATTACAAATTCGTTGTAATTCTTCATTCTCTTGTTTCTTCATTTCACGAGTTTGATAAGTCATAAAGTTGATAAATTGTTCATCATCCATTTGCGCCTCTAATATTTTACCAACCTCTTTATGACGTAAGAATTGTTCTATCACTTGAAATGGCTTCGTTATTCGATCTAAAAGTGGTACTGTTAATGCTTCTTCTTGTTTTTGTCTAAGTCCAAATGCCAATAATGCATTTTTATCCTCAAAATGTTGATAAAAAGTTGTTCGATGAACCATCGCACGATCACAAATTTGGTTGATAGTAATGGTACTATAATTCTGTTTTGATTGCGTCATTAATTCAAATAAAGATTCCCACAATAATTTATGTGTACGTCTAATACGCAAATCCAACTGCCCCTCAGTAGTTTTCATCTACACTTCTCCTAATCTGTATATTAAATATACAATTATTATAAATTGAATCTGCCGTTTTAATCTACATATGTATATTACATGTGATCTTTTATATACACATGTATAAATAGTGAAGACAGCAGGAGGAAAATTAATAAATGAATATGACGACCACGAATTCTACAAGTAGCAAAGTTGATCTTTCTACTATTAGACATAAACCAAAAATAATCGCATTAATTTTAGGTGCGATGGTCGCGCTTTTAAACGAAACATTACTTGGTAATGCTTTAACTGTACTAATGAAAGAGTTTGATGTAACAGCTTCAACCATTCAATGGCTTTCTACAGCCTACATGTTAGTTGTGGGCGTTTTAGTACCGATTACAGCATTACTTCAACAATGGCTCACAACAAGACAAATGTTCTTAACCGCCATGATTACATTTTTAGTCGGGACATTGATTGCTGGGGTTGCACCGACGTTTGCTATTTTATTAATCGGTCGTATTGTCCAAGCAATCGCCACTGGATTAATTTCGCCATTACTAATGAATACAATTTTAATAATTTGTCCACCTGAAAAACGTGGTGCCACAATGGACTTAATCGCACTTGTTATGATGTCTGCTCCAGCAATTGGCCCGACATTATCTGGGGTCATCGTTGATTCTCTTGGCTGGCGCTGGCTATTCTACCTTGTTATACCTATAGCCATCATTTCAATTTTAATTGGAATGAAGTATCTTCAGAATGTCTCTGAGTTAACACGACCAAAAGTGGATTATTTATCAATTCTTTTATCAACATTAGGTTTCGGTGGAATTGTGTATAGCTTTAGTTCTTCAGGTGATTTAGGATGGTCAGATGCTAAAGTTTATTACTCTTTAATAATCGGGGCAATAGCGTTATTAACCTTTATCGTTCGTCAGTTAAAAATCGATAATCCAATTTTAGAACTACGCACATTTAAATTTCCAATGTTTACTTTATCAGTTGGGTTAATATTCATCGTCATGATGTCCTTGTTCTCAACGATGACATTATTACCGATGTTCTTACAAATGGTTTTACTTGTTACAGCCTTTAAATCAGGGCTAATCATGCTGCCTGGAAGTATGATTAGTGGCATCATGGGGCCGGTTGCTGGTAAATTATTTGATAAATTAAGTCCAAAGATTATTATCACCCCAGGCATTGGGCTAGTAGCCTTTGCGATGTGGTTGTTCAGTGGTATTAACGTAGAAACAACATTACCACAAATTATTTTGATGCACAGCGTATTAATGGTGGGACTCATGTTTGTCATGACAGTGCAAACATATGGATTAAATCAATTGACACCAGAGCTTTATCCACACGGTACAGCGATCTTTAATACGTTATCTCAGGTAGCTGGCGCAATTGGAACAGCTATATTTATATCTAAAATGACAACAGGTTCAAATAAATATATGGAAAACTCGGCAAATCCAATGGATCCAGTTGAAAAGTTAAATGGATTAACATCTGGTTTCCAAGAGGCATTTACGCTTGGATTAATCTTTATAGTTGTCGCCTTCGTTGTATCGTTTTTCTTAAAAGGGCGGAAAAAGAAAGTAAAAGCCACTCAACTTTTATACAAAGAAAATTAAAAGGTTATAAATTTTGTGTACCTAGCACTCTGTTTAAGTGAAAAAGAGGGATGTATCGTATGTTTGATACATCTCTCTTTCTGTTTTTAGATAAGTGTAAAGAAGATTGCATTATTCTAATTATTGGTAAAAAATACTGGAAGTCCCAAAGGAGATTGTGTAAGCTATTATTAGGAAACCTTTTATCATAAATTTGTAACTATCTTCATATAGTATTAGTAAGCCTATGAAAGGAGTCGTTATCATGCGCATGCCGGCACTACCTAAAAAGAAGTCTCCTCAAAGGGAAGCACCAAGGTCATGGTGGAAAGTTGTAAAAGCGTACTTATCCAGAGGGAGGTTTTACCGTTTACCACCTCGGAATCGATAAATCAGATTTAAATGTTCGATGCAAAAAAGTCGCTTTAATAGCGACTTTTTTATCTTCTTTCAGCAGAGTTTTGATTGTAGCGACAGCTACGAATGTTTTCTGTAGCGACAGCTACAATTACACTAAGGACGAAAATATTTATTATATCTGTTCATTTTCTAATAGAAATGTATTTTTTGTTGGGCCGATTAAATAAAGCTCATGCATGGCACGAGTGAGTGCCACATAGAGTAGCTTGCGATCAATCTTCGAATCGTAGAAAGGTGTATCGAAGGCAGCTACGATAACAGCATCAAATTCAAGGCCCTTTGCTAAATGACTCGGAACAACGAGCAATAATTCCTGATTGATGGACTCATTTTCAGTTAGAAGCTGAGAAGCAATTTTTTTGTCCTTTAATGCTTGCTGCATTGTTTTTGCCTCTACAGTCGTTTTGCAAATTAAAGCAACGGAATGATGTCCATTGCCTCGAATGGCTTCAAAAACTTCTTTAATTTGCATGGCATCAAATGATTGAGCTTGTATATAGGTAGGGACATTGCCATGTCGAACTACTGGCTCTACTAATGGAAGCTGTTCATCCATTTGTGCTAAAACCTTGTTCGCAACTTCCATAATTTCAATGGTTGTTCGATAGCTTTTTTGCAGGGTTCTAAAGCTTGCTCTAGGAAATAGATTTTGGACAGGTTCCCAGGCAGTAAGAGAACGATAGCTGTGAATTCCTTGTGCTAAATCACCGACCATTGTAAACATATCTGTTTCAAGCCCAGTCTTTAAAGCAGCAAGCTGAAATAAACTATAATCCTGTACTTCATCGATGAAAACGACTCGCATTTTCCATTCATCAGGAATGCCCTTTATACGAGCTTGTAAATAATACAGGGCAGCTAAATCTTCAAGCGCCCATTGTTCTTTAGTATGTGCCTGTAAAAATTGCTGTTGCTCAAGATAATGCCATTCTGGAGCAAGCTCTGCTAAAAGCTCAGCATTTGTTAGAAGCGTACGATAGAGAGTCTTGATGTTATGTTTAGCAAAGCGTCGCATATAAACTGTTGCTGTTGATTTTGCCTCGTTCTCAACAGCAGGAATGCGTTCATCACGCTCATCAATAAACTTCGTGACAACACGACGTCGTTTGTCATCATCACGAAATCCATCAAGTGCTCTGCCAAGTGCTTCATCATATTTTTTATGAAGTGTATTTAAAATAGCCTGTTTCTTTTGACGGACATGGCTTGCAAGCACTTTTTTAATATGTGCAAGTCGTTTTTCAATCGGCATATAAGAAAATTCATATAAAAATAGCTTCTTTAAATGCGAGGCACGCATAATGCAATATTTTTCAATGTAAACATCCTCAAATTGGTTGGCAATTTCCTGCTCGATCTTTTGAACGTAGCGTTCTATTACATCCCGGTAATAAAGCGAGCCCTTCATTTCAGATATCCAAGAAGCTACCTGTTGGGGTTCTCCTGCAACAAGAGATTCCAACTGTTCATTAGGGTTTTGAAGTTTCAATTTTAGCTTCGTCGCAGCTAGAACGTAATCGGTAAAGGTTGTTTGGCAAATTTTATCAACACCAAGCTCTGGTAAAACATCACCAATATAATCGATAAATAACTTATTCGGTGCTAATATCATGAGCTGCTCAGGGTTAAAATGCTCGCCCATTGTGTAGAGGAAGTAAGATATGCGGTGTAGGGCAATTGTTGTTTTTCCACTACCAGCAGCACCTTGTACGATAATAGGCTGACGAAGATGTGCCCGTATAATTTCGTTTTGCTCCTTTTGAATAGTGGAGACGATTTCTGTTAAACGCACATCTGCTTTTCCAGCTAACGCTTCTTGCAGTAATTCATCGTTTGTTGTTAAATCAATATCCCGTATATCGAGCAATTCACCATCATTAATTTTATATTGGCGTTTGGCAAATAGATGTCCCTTATGGATTTCTCCACGAACATCATATTCCATATCCCCAAGGCGACCATCATAATAGACGTTTGCTACCGGTGAACGCCAATCGACTATTATAGGCTCATGAGTTTCTCGATGAAACAAAGACGTTTTTCCGATATAAAGAAATTCTTCAGGATCACCTGTCTTTTGAAAATGAATTCGGGCAAAGTATGGCTTTTTTTGAATAGCCTCTAAGCCTTCCTTTTGGTTTCGAGCCATTTCAAAGAAACGAGCGTTTGCTAAGATATTAATATAGCCCAAACTGGAATCTAAATAGTCAAGATCTGCCATCGACTTACGAATATTCTCCTGAGCAGATTGCAAACCTCTTTGTGATTCATTTAAAATTTGCTGCATGTAATTTTTAGTGTAAGCTAGCCGCTCCACTTCAGCCTGAAAATCTGGATGTTGTGCAGTCATTTTTTAGCACCTCCTAAGTACTTACATTTTCAAGTAGATTCTCATACTACTATATATAATATTTACCATCAAGTGAAATTGTAATAGGCTTATTAAGGAGAAGGAAAATCGAAATATAATGGCCCGCCTGCTAACGAGTTGAGAGGTGGGCGAAACAGGAGGTTATCGAATTTGGATATTTTTGCCCATAGAGGCGTTTCAGCACATTACCCAGAAAACACTATGGCTGCTTTTGTGGCCGCATCAAAGCTTCCGATTACGGGGATTGAACTAGATGTTCATTTAACAGCGGATAGGGAGTTAGTCGTTATTCATGATGAAAAAATCGACCGTACATCTAACGGCTCTGGCTACGTAAAGGATTATACGCTACAAGAGCTCCGTGCATTTGATTATGGTTCATGGTTTTCTTCTAAGTTTGAAGGGGAGAGCATACCAACACTAGGAGACATTTTAGAGCTATTTGCAGGTACAAATCATCGTATTAATATTGAGCTTAAAACAGATATATTTCCGTATAACGGAATAGAAGCGCTTGTTATTAAGGAGGTTGCTGCATTTCAAATGACAGAGAGAGTAATTATTTCCTCCTTCAATCACGAATCTATTCAGATTGTCGCACAAAGAGCTCCATACATTGAAAAAGCAGCGCTGTTTGCGGAAATATTAGTGGATTTTAACGGCTACACAGCACAGATCCCGGCAGATGCTATACATGTCAGCCTACCTACAGCATTTCGGAGATCCATTCAAGAAGCTCTTAATGAAGGAGCAACTGTCCGTGTCTATACAGTAAATGATGTCGAGTACGCAAAGCAATTACAGCAGCTCGGTGTACAGGCAATATTTACGGACGACCCGGAAAAGATAGTGTCGGGATTGACGGATTAATTGGATAGAATGACCGGGGTGGGGGATAGAAATTAGAGCGATGGAAAGTAGAGTCGAAGTGACGGATAGGAATCAGAGCGATGGAAAGAAGAGTTGAAGCGACGGAAAGAAGAGTCGAAGCGACGGATGGAAATCAGAGCGACGGAAAGAAGAGCCGAAGCGACGGATAGGAAGTCGAGAGCGACGGAAAGAAGAGCCGAAGCGACGGAAAGAAAAACCGAAGTGACGGATAGCACCGTTAAAGTCGTGGATAGCACCGTCAAAATCGTGGATAGCGACGGAAAGAAGAGTTAAAGTGACGGATAGAACGGTCAAAGCGACGGAAAGAAGAGCCAAGGTGACGGATAGGAATCAGAGCGACGGAAAGAAGACTCGAGGTGACGGATAGAATGGCCAGAGCGACGGAAAGAATAGTCGAAGCGACGGATGGAAATCAGATCGACGGATAGGAAGTCGAGAGCGACGGAAAGAAGAACCGAAGCGACGGATAGCACGGTTGAAGCGACAGAAAGAAAAGCCGAAGTGACGGATAGAATCGTCAAAGTCGTGGATAGAGCAGTCAAAGTCGTGGATAGAACGGTCAAAGTCGTGGATAGAGCAGCCAAAATCGTGGATAGAACGACCAAAATCATGGATAGCCCCGACAGATCGACGGATAGGCGTTATTCAAGGGCTTTTTCGGATTTAACGCGCTGAGGGTGTTCGTATGTCAGTGCGTTAAATCCTAGTATGTGAAGAATAATGTAATTAAAATTTTTTTGTTCTTACCACTTTACGCGATTCTCTTCGATACTGCCTAGCATTTGTTTGATGACAAGTGTTTCGCCATTGTCTAGTAATACGGAGCCGTCGTAATAGCCAAACATTTGATGTACTTCAGATTTTATGAGACCAGCTTTTGTGACGGATACACGCTCGTAAAATGGGGAGAATGTTAATGAAACTTGGTTAGTGAATTTAGTCTTAATTTTCCATCGTTGCATTAAATCCTCTTGATTATAACTAAACAGTACATCCTCATGTATTTTTGTCATTTTTCCTTCAACGAAAACAGCATTTTCGGTCATTCCTGTTCCGTCTGTCCATTTACCACCTAAATTGAGTCCGATTCGTCTACCTCGGACTCGCTGTGAGGCCATTCCCCAATTCCATGTGAATGTACGTGGCCAAACGCCACGACTGTATTCTAGGACAGAGAAGTTTTCCTCAGGGGAAAATGTGAAGCGGCGATTACCAATTGTCACAAACCCAGAAGTAGGGAGTGTATGATGCTTACCTGTAAATTGGAATGTTTTACGGTTCCAAGGGATGACTACATTCAATGATTCATCTGTAGGCGGATGCTGAATGACAAGTTTTGCACGTAAAGCATCTCCATCGAAGTCTGGGATCGAAACTGATAGATGTGTTTCATTTTGTACATAGGTCATATCAATCATCATTTCACTATTTTTGAAGGATACTGAATCTAGCACCTGCGTAGGCATTTTTAGCTTTCCACCCAATGGAATGGTAATTGTTTTTTCAAAGTAGCGCTGTGTTTCATATTCAAGGAAATAGACGAAGCAGACCGCTGCGTAGTCTAGATGGCTAATAGTAGCTGAGAAGATGATCTCATCACCGTAGACACACCAATAATTCCATTTCTTTTTGCGCATGATATGGCCACTTAAATTGCTGTTTATGAGAGGCTTACGTGCAAATCCGATGGCAGCTGGATTTAAATTACCTTTTTTATCGCATAAAAGAGTAGGTTGTATAATTTCTTTCTCAGCATGCTGCTTCAATTTCAACATCCCTTCTGATTCATAAAATAAAAATCTATAATTCCTTACCCTTATTGTAGCAAAAACTATCTTAAAATTGGCAAAGTTAGTACCAATTAAGACCACATTCGACATTTTTATGAATAAGGACCTAGCTAATAGAAAATCCTCTTTATACATATGTTGAACATAAGGAGGGGAAGCGTGGCAAAAATGTATAACAGACAGGCCGCTGTACAGTATGCGAACTTGTGGTGGAACAGGCGTAATCCAGCATTTCCGAATTTTACTGTGGATTGTACGAACTATATATCTCAATGTTTACTTGCTGGAGGAGCACCAATGCGAGGTGCTCCAAACAGAGGGAAAGGTTGGTGGGTTCAACATGGAAATTGGAGCTTTAGCTGGTCTGTTGCACATTCCCTTAGATGGTATTTGGAAGGCTCTACAACGGGGTTGAAGGGTAGGCGTGTACAATCTGCGGAAGAATTAGAACTTGGAGATATCATTTTTTATGATTTTCAAGGGGATGGAAGAGTAGACCATTCTGTCATTGTGACAAGTATTCAAAATGGTGTTCCATATGTTAATGCACATACTTCAGATAGTATTAATCGACCGTATTTTTATGAAGATTCAACGGCTTATACGCCAAGCATGACTTATCATTATATTCATATAGAAGATAGTTTTGCTTAAGGTGAAGCAGTGTTAAAGCTCATCGTTTTGTGATAATGTGAAAGATAGAAGATATCAATTTCGCCTTGGCGTAATGTTGCTGTCGCTTTGCTTTCGCACAGATAAACAATGCGTCCGGATTTTGAATTGTGCACGCACAATTCATTCCTTTGAAAATCCGTGACATCCGCCGGAGGCTTTATCTTCATTCAGTAGGTGTGTGGACACCCCAAAAAAGGAACTATATCTATGTTTATCACATCACTTTCAGAGGAGGGAGTCTTCTGTACCTGTCGCTTTGCTTTCGGTACAAGAGAGATTTGCTGAATGAAGATAAATCTTAATTATTGTAGTGTTATAGAAGGAGATAAGAGTAAATGAGCGAACAATTTTTATCTGTTAGGGACGCGATTATCGAGCGTCGTTCTATTAAAAAGTTTAATGGACAGCCGGTGGATCGTGAAGATTTATTGGCTATTATTGACGATGCAGTGTGGGCACCGAATCATGGAAATCGAGAGCCTTGGCGTTTAGTCGTTGCATGTGGTAAGGAGTTAGACGGTCTTCATAATTTACTGCGTGATCTAACGATACCGAAATGGCAGGAGCTTTCAAGTGAAGATTTAGCGAAGCAAATGACGAAATTCACATTACCGGGTGGTTACGCTTTTGTCATCGTTCCAGAGGATGCTCGACAAAAAGAGCGCTTAGAAGATTACGCAGCGGCAAGTATTTTTATTCAAAATATTCAATTGCTTGCTTGGGATAGAGGAATCGGTTCATGCTGGAAAACACCTGGGTTCCTAGATAATCCGAAATTCCGTGAAGCACTAAAGGTTCAGCCGGGTGAGCGCGTGATCGCGATGCTACAGGTTGGCTATTTTGATGAAGTACCAAAAGGGAAAGAACGTAAAAAATCAGCAGATATCGTTACGATTTTTGGAGAATAACATAGCAAAAATCCCCTCGTTATTTGATATGCTCCCCTTTAGGTAGACAGATTAAAAAATAAAAATCTGTTTATCTAGGGGGGCATTTTTTTATGGCTCGAAGTAACCACTCAAAAGATGAAAAATTAGCAGTTCTAAGACTTCTTTACAAAGGACAAAAGACAATTTC
>NZ_JBFTHS010000089.1:0-10330 GCF_056394365.1 Lysinibacillus sp. 10T31 | reverse complement strand
CTATCTGCTATATGCACTGGATAGGGAGGGGTAATGGGATACCCCAATCTTGAGAACTGTTCAAAACAGAAATGGACTGCGAACGCATAGTTACTCAGGAATCCCACTGACATTAGTCAGCTTGTCCCTTTAGGGGTGGGAGTCTCAACGTGAACGTTTTATCCAAAGTTGCATGTATGAGAATAAATTGTATCAAAATATATCATCTTTATTAGAATATTTACAGAAGGATGGTTATCGGTTAGCAATAGCTACATCGAAGCCAACTGTATTTGCAGAGCAAATTTTACAATATTTCAACCTTGAACATTTTTTTGACCTTGTCGCAGGTAGCAATTTGGATGGTACACGGTCAGCTAAAGGGGAAGTTATCTCATTTGTACGAGAACATTTCTATGAAGTGAATATCGATCAATTTCTGATGATTGGAGATCGTAAATACGATATTGTTGGGGCACATGAAAATCAAATTGATTCTATCGGTGTTACTTATGGCTATGGCTCACTTGAGGAATTAACGGATGCACAAGCAACATACATAGTGAACAGTGTAAACGAACTACAAGAACTACTTAATAGATTAGGTTAAAAAAATACGAAACTGCATTGGTGGAAATGCAGTTTCGTATTTTTTTTGGAAAATAGATGCAATCGCTGATAACGATCTAAGAAAACCTTACTTCGCAAGCCCGTTTTGAAAAGCATAGACAACTGCTTGTGTACGGTCTTGAACATCGAGCTTTGCTAGAATATTGCTGACATGTGTTTTTACGGTTTTTAATGCAATGTATAAGTCATCGGCAATTTCCTGATTGGCTTTGCCTTTAGCCATTAACAATAATACTTCCATCTCACGTTCGGTAAGCTGCTCATACAGTGGGGTACTATTGCCGTAGCGCATACGATGCATCATTTTTGATGTTACTTCTGGCTCTAAAACAGTTTCACCGCCCATTGTTTTACGAATGGCATCAGCGATTTGTTTCGCATTTGACGTTTTTAAAATATAGCTGACTGCACCAGCCTCTAATGCAGGGTAAACTTTATCATCATCTAAAAAACTTGTTACCATCATAATTTTTGCTTCGGGCCATGCTGCTAAAATTTCAGCTGTCGCTTCAGCTCCTGTCATGACTGGCATTACATTGTCCATTAAAATAATGTCAGGGCGGAGAGCGAGAGCACGTTCTACTGCCTCTTTGCCATTTTCAGCTTCACCTACAACAGTGATATCTGGTTGTGCTGATAGATAGGCAGAAACACCAATCCGCACCATTTCGTGGTCATCCACTATTAACACTTGAATCATTCACTTCAACCTCCTTTTGTAGAGGAACTTTAACCTCTACAATTGTACCTTCTCCAGGCACTGATACAATTTTGTACGTACAGCCAATCTCTACAGCACGTTCAGCAATGTTTTGCAGTCCATAAGAAGTAGATTTATCGGCTTCGACATCAAAGCCGAGGCCATTGTCCTGGATACGTAAAATGGCTAAATCATCGCGGGCAACGAGCAGTAATTCAACTTCGCTCGCTTTTGCATGGCGTAGCGTATTCGATAACGCCTCCTGTGCAATACGGAATAAATGATCCTCCTCCGCTTTGGTTAACGACATTTCCTCAAGCTCATATTCAATATGAAAAAATACTTTTTGCTGCAGCTCAATAATGAGCTCCTCAAGCCCTTGTGCAAGAGTTTTATTGTGCAGAGCTACTGGACGTAAATGTAATAATAATGCGCGCATTTCAAGCTGTGCCTGTTGCACAACTTTTTCAACCTGCTTTAAGCTTGTAGCATTTTCATCGGTTTCGGTTAATGCGGACAGTAACATCGAAGCTGCAAATAATTGCTGAGATACAGAATCATGGAGTTCACGAGCAAGGCGTTGACGTTCAGCAATAATGCGCTCTTGAATAATTTTATCATTTGCTTCTGCGCGTTCATTGGATAAACGCTGTAAGCTTTTTCGTTGAGTATCAATTAACTCGCTTGTTTGAATTAAAGCTTTTTTCAAAGGCTTTGGTAAAGGCTGTTTTTTAGGTAATACAAAATCAGGTTCAACTAACTGTTTCACGATACGGGTTGCTTGAGCCTCTCTAGCACGGGCATTCATACTGATCCAGCTTGCAATCAGTAAACTAAGCGCAAAAAGAGTAACGACAATAAAACCACCGAATGGGATATTATTATAATTCTGCTGCCATAATGGCTCCCATGTTTTCTCGTTTGGTTCGCCCCAAACAGCGACAAGGAGACCAAATGTAGCACTCATCAAAATAAAAAGTAGAGTAAATATTCTTGAGATAAAGGCAATCATTTACGTAGCACCTCCAAGTCCCCAAGCCATGTTGCAACATGTATTACAAGTGTACGCTTTGCATCCTCGGGGCTACCATCTGAGAAACTTACACTTTCATTGAGTAAGCGTTGTGGCCCAACATGCAGGCACTTTAATTCACCAAACAATGTCGTATAGTGTAAGCGGAATGGAATTTCATATGGGATATAAATTTGTACCTTACCAATACCTTGTCGAATCGTAATGAGACTTGTGCCGGCAGGTAAAATTGTTTGTGTTGTATCAATCGTAATGTCGCCTGCAAGTCGCTGAATTTGGACATCTTGCCATTTATAGGCTTCTAATGGTGCAGGCATTGTACCGAATAATTCGTTTTTCGTAGCAGGAAGCTTTTCGAAAAGCTCCAAACCAACAACTTTGGCTTGGTTTTCTCTTTGCAAGTATTGATAGAGCATATATAAGAGAATGATGACGATAAATAAGCGTAAACTCCACATCGTAAAGAGTGCAATCGAGATAAAGAAAATTCCTGTCCATTTAAAGAAACGATTTTTTTTCGAGAAACTTAAATAAAGAAGTCCTACCCCAATCAATAGGCAAAAGGCGCCACCGTTATTAAAAATTGTGAGCTCCACAAAAACGAGTAAAAAGAAGCACAGTACCCCAAAAGTGAGCTTATTAGTTGTGAAATTTTGCAAGAGGGTCACCCTTCTTTCTACAAATTGATGAGAGAAGACGAACTTCTCTTAAAATAAATATTTCATGTAAAAGTGTTTTGATTATCTCATTACCATAACGTAGGGTTGATTTCCGTTCCGGCTGGGCGCTTTGTAGCTGTCGCTTTGCTTTCGCTACAGAAAACATTTGTTGCTGACGCTCCGCTTTCGCACAGATAAAACATTTGTAGCTGTCGCTTTGCTTTCGCTACAGAAAACATTTGTTGCTGACGCTCCGCTTTCGCACAGATAAAACATTTGCCGCTGACGCTTCGCTTTCGCGCAGAGCAGAGCTTCCTGGGGGCGTCCGATGAGCCGCTTCACTCGCGCTGCTCGCTCCAGGGTCTCGGGCCAACATGATGTTGGTCACGAAGGCGTTATCACAGGACGTGATGGTTTTAGCCTTCGTTCCTCTAATCGCTAATCCCCAAGGAGTCGCCCAGCCTCCACTCCAATCAACTTAAATATATGGCCTACGTTTTTACAAATGTCATCCCAAATTTTTGGTAATGAGCCTTTTAATGATCTTCAAGCATTTTTTTGATTGTATCATTCATCAATGCTGAATCCAGTGTATTTGGATAATGAGCAGAGTGCTCTAAAGTGATAAACTCTTTACCATTTGGTGCCTCTAATAGCTCATAATATTGCTTTGCTAATTCATAGTTCGTCTGTTTATCGTATTTACCTTGTATAAAATAAACGGGTATATCTATACTTTTTACAGAATCAAAAAAATTAGTAAGGATGATTTCTTTTTTTAGTTCTTGGCTTTCTATTAGGCTAAATTGTGGCCCTGAAATAAATGCTTTATACAGATCCTGTAAAGAGTAATCAGGGGAAGTAAAAGCCCCTTTTATCAATTCAAAGAGATTCACCTTCTTGATCGTATCATCAAAATAATTCATACCTTTATATTGATTGATAAGATCGCTAAATTGATCCTCATCTTTTGCTAAATAAGGACCTTTTCCTATATCCTCTAAAATTTGGAGTGTTTTTTTATCTTCATTAGCTATAGCTTCACTCTGTAACCAACTGTATCCAAGTTCTTGGCCTTTACTAGTATTGGTTAATTGAGAAATTCCTAAATAGGCATAGAACTTCTCAGGATAATTAGATACAAGCTGAGTTCCAATTACTGTACCGAAGGACTGACCAATGACAAATATTTTTTCCTGTTGATAATGCTCTCTAATATAATCAACTATTATATTAGCATCTTCTGTGAATTGAGAAAGGGTCAGTGTAGTATTTGTTAACTTCTTGTTAAAACTTTTTCCTGAACCTCTTTGATCATAATAAACTGCTACGCAATTCTCGGTTATTTCAGGATACAATGTTCGAGCACTCACGCCATAGGGGAATGGTGATCCTGGCCCACCATGTAAAAATAAACAAAATGGTTTCTCCTTATCTTTTCCTTCCACTAATATATATTGTTTATCCCCGTTTACATTGATTTCCTTTAACTCGCTAATCCCACCATTTTTAATAATTTCAGCACTTTTATGCTTGATTTGCTGTTGTACAATAAAGCGGTAACCTAATAACATAAATATAAGTAATAAAAGAATAGAAATTGCAAAAAGACATATTCTAAGCATAGGACTAAACCACTTTCTGTTTACACTTTTTTATTTTCTCTATCTCTTTTTGATCACCTTCAAAAGATTTTTCTTCAAAGAAAGGGGATGCTTCAATAATTGAGGCATCCCTTATTTCTTTTATTATAACATGTTATTTTTTTCAATTAGCAGTTATTGTTATTTATTTTCAATTAGCAGTTGTGCGTTATCTTCTGCGACATTTTTTTCTAGCTGTGCAAGACGAGACTCGAAAGATGTTACTTCATGATCTTTGTCGATTTGGTAAGCAAGCTTATCGATATAGGATTCTAAATCTTCAAAGTTGGTTTTATTGTTTTTAGCAATCATTCCGTCCATTTGATGGTGAGCGCGTGTGACGTTTTCTTTGCCCATAAGCTGTAATTGACGCACTTTCATGTCTTTAATTTTGTGTTTCATTGTTTCAAATTTACGTTCAAGCTCGAAGTATTCACGTGTACTTGCTTCAATACTAGTTTGTAGTGTATTGTTACGTGCTGTGTATGCAGCAACTTCATCAGAAGCAAAATCGATTAAATCTTGCTCACCGCTAGTAGAAGCTAATTTTAATTGAGCCTCACGTTTAGCTAGTAATTCCGCATTTTGCTTAAATTCCTGCTCTAGTTTTTCTTTTAACTGACCTTGACGCTCTAATAATTTTCCAGTTTGCTCTGTTTGTTTTTCTGCTTCACGAATGTATTGGTTTAACATCGCAATTGGATTTTTTTGTTCCTTTTTATCAAATAACTGATGTAAATCTGCCTCTATTGTATATTTAAAACGTTTAAATAAGTTCATTTAAATTCGCTCCTTTTATTTTGTTAAGTTAGACCATTCTTTTTCAAAGTTTGTAAACGGATCTTCTTCTTTAGCTTCAATTGTTGGGATTTTTACATCTTCGTTGTTCCATTTTTTATAGATAACATAGATAACAGCGATTGCTGCTAAACCAACCATTGCTGGGATATTAGATATTGCTGATAGAACACCTATCAGACCTACTGTAAACCATAAGATTTTGCCGAATGACGATTTACTTGAAGTGTAGAAGTGCATACCGAGTGCTACAAACAATCCTGAAAATAGTAGACCTGCAAGCGGTCCAGTTAAAGCAAGTGCAACACATCCTGCGATAAAGCCTCCTATTAGTAGAAAAAATTTTCTCATATGTTTTAGCTCCTTTCGTTGATACCTTTATATTACCTATTAGCGAGCTTTGCTAAAACGGACTGGAAATTGATTTTACTCTAGGTCTTGAGGCTGAGAGTATTCTAAGTACAATCGAAGAAGCTTAAAATTGTAAAAACTTTATTAGCCATAAAGCAATTGATAGAACGGAAAGTAGAAAGTTTTCGACAAAAATAGAAGATGAATGCCTCCTTCGTTTGACAAATTAAAAAGTTTGGATGAGCTATACTTATGAAAAAGAAATGAGCGAAGGAGGATTTCTAGTGAGAACCTATTCCATATATAAAATAAAAGAAGAGCATTTAACGTTTATTTTCGGCAGAGAGCGTAAGTTATTAGAAATGATGCAAGGCTGTGAAGACGCTAACGAGAAATCCTTAAAAGAACTTGCATATATATGTGAAAGTGTTCGCTTCGATGAGATAGCTACGATGCTAGAGGCGCAACTAGATTCCAAGTATGCACATTTAGAGAGAGCTCGTAATGCTTTATTTTTAGAACATCCTATAAAAGGAAAAATGGCAATTTATTTAGTGGAACGCAAAATTTGTGTTTATTGTGAGGGTTCACGAATGCTTGATTTGGATCTATTCCAAATGCTTGCGAAGATGAGCGAGCGCTTTATTGCATTTAATAAACAAGATAATGAGTGTGGGTGGCTAAAGCCAATGAAGTATACAATGCATTAGGAAATTTCACTACAATATATAGTAACACGCTAATATTTGGTGTATAATGTTGCGTGGAGAGTTTTTTTCTCGGTATATATTGTAGTGGAGGAGGTTGGTTGTATGCCTACATGGGGCTGGATTATTATTGTAATTATCGCATTAGCAGCGGGCGCGGCACTTGGTTTCTTTTTAGCTCGTAAAGCTATGATGAAATATTTAAAAGAAAACCCACCAATTAATGAGCAAATGATTCGTATGATGATGGCGCAAATGGGTCGTACGCCGTCTGAAAAGCAAGTACGCCAAATGATGTCACAAATGAATAAATTCCAAAAGTAATTGGAATTTTTTAAAGAGCAACTAGTCCAAGCCGGGGCTGGTTGTTTTTTGATTTCTTTCAACAAACATCGACTTAAAAAAGTTATAGCCTCCGAACGCAATTTACGACAAGGTGAAATTGATTATTGCGAATTGTTTAAATAATTCGTAAAAAACATATAATTCTATCGGAAAACTCGTTATAATGGAAATATTCTATATAAAGGAGTTGTTTGCATTGCAGAAAGAAAAAACAAATGTTGAAAGTTTTGATCTAGATCATACGAAAGTAAAAGCGCCTTATGTACGTTTAGCAGGTGTTAAAACAGGAAAAAATGGCGATGAAGTGTACAAATACGATATTCGATTTAAACAGCCAAATAAAGAGCATATGGAAATGCCTGCATTACATTCCCTAGAGCATTTATCGGCAGACATTATCCGCAATTACTCCGACCATATTGTTGATTTCAGTCCAATGGGCTGCCAAACAGGCTTCTATGTATCGCTAATAAATCACAATGATTATGAAGGCTTATTAAATATTTTAGAAAAAACATTTACGGATGTAACAAAGGCCACTGCAGTCCCAGCCTGCAACGAAGTGCAATGCGGCTGGGCAGCTAGCCATAGTCTAGAAGGTGCACAGGCGTTAGCCAAAGAATTTTTAGCAAAACGTGATGAGTGGCATTTTGTTTTTGCGGAATAAAAAGATTTAAAAACCTTGCGTGCTGAGCTGCCCCGCAATTGTTAGCACCATCTAACAATTAGGGGACAGTTCGTATAGCAAGGTTTTTCATAGTGTCTAAAAACAAAATGGTTAAGGAAAATCTTTGTAAAGGTTAGCGGCGCATCTTATGCCCTCAGGAAACTTTGCTCTGTGCGAAAGCGAAGCGACAGCAACAACAAAACGCCCGGTCGGAACGGAAATCAGCCTATCGTTTTGCAGAAGAGTTATTTACTAAAAATGAAATGGAATGACATTAGACGAAGAAGAATCACGACTAATTTTTTGATAGATGAAATTTTCTAAAAAGTCATGGATTAAATCCTCATATTCAGCCATATTTTCATTAAAGGACTGTGCATGAGCACCTTTATCAAATAGCTTCAGTTTCTTAGGACCAGTTTTTTTATTGTATAAATCCAATGACATGGATGCTGGGATAAAGGTGTCAGGTATACTATGGATAAAGAGCACAGGCTTTTCAATATTTGTCACAGCTTCAGAAGGTGTCACACTTTTAAAGGAATAACCGTCTCGTAAGCGGACAAAAAAATCTGCAAAACGAATTGGAATAATCGAGCCGTATTTAAATTCCGTCTTCGCAATTTGTTTCAGCAGCATTGAAAAATCAGAAAACGCACAATCAGAAATATAGAAATCTGCACCATCCTCTACAGTTCCTGCATATAGTAGCATTGTTGCGGCACCCATCGATTCACCGTGAATACCAAGAATGGCGTCTTCACCAATCATTGCCTTTATAGTATTGACTACTGCGTCAAGGTCATTTTTTTCATAATAGCCGTAGCTAGTCGTTTTCCCACCTGTCTCCCCATGTCTACGGTGGTCAAAAATAACGGAATTATAGCCAAGTCGTTCAAAAAGTCGAGCATATTTGACGGAGTTGATTTTATTTTCTGTTACGCCATGGCAAATAATGATGGTATTATTTGTTTCCAATGGCTGAAACATAATGCCGCGAATCGTATAGCCATTTGGAGAGTCAATATTTAATTCACATTTTAAATTTTTATTGTACCAAGCTTCATCAAAACGTTTAGCAGTGGTTTCACGTTCACGAACAAATTCAGGATCCTTTTGCTTAATGTACATTAATTTATTGGAAAGTGCGAAGCCGAACAGACCAGTTGCTGCTGCGGCAATCGTCGTCGTTATACCTGAAAATAAAAGCATTTTCTTTTTCATT
Organism: Lysinibacillus sp. 10T31; assembly: GCF_056394365.1. Lineage (NCBI taxonomy): Bacteria > Bacillati > Bacillota > Bacilli > Caryophanales > Bacillaceae > Lysinibacillus > Lysinibacillus sp. 10T31. The sequence continues at coordinate 1,593 of NZ_JBFTHS010000089.1, read as the reverse complement.
ATTAACACCTCCACGTCCTGTTTCTTTTGTTGTCTTGGCATACAAGCGATATCTTTCGTATGTATGCACTTTTCTTAATTGTAATGTTCCCTACTGAGATTGTTTAAAACACGTCAACATTTTACATTATCTTTGGCAAAACTGCGATTATTTCTGTTATCGAAAATCGTCAAAATATTTGTTAAAATAGATATATCTGCTAGTAGCATATGCATGCAGTGTTCAATTTTGAACGGGGAAAAGGGGAGAATGTTTATGACGAAAGAGGTAGTAATAGTAAGTGCTGTACGTACAGCTATTGGTTCATTCCAAGGAACATTAAAGGACGTACCAGCGACAAAATTAGGGAGCATTGTTATTAAAGATGCATTAGCACGTGCTGGTGTAGCTGGAGCACAAGTTGACGAGGTCATTATGGGGAATGTCTTATCGGCTGGGCTTGGTCAAAATCCAGCTCGTCAAGCTGCGATTGCAGCAGGCTTGCCACATGAAGTATCTGCATTAACGATTAATAAAGTTTGTGGCTCAGGACTAAAAGCAGTTCACTTAGCAACACAAGCTATTTTAGCAGGTGATGCAGATATTGTCGTTGCAGGTGGCTTTGAAAATATGAGCCAAGCACCATATGTATTAAGAAATGCACGAGAAGGCTTCCGCATGGGGGACCAAAAAGTAGTCGATACGATGATTCATGACGGATTATGGTGTGCTTTCAATGACTATCATATGGGCGTTACAGCTGAAAATTTATGTGATGCCTATGAGATTTCTCGAGACGAGCAAGATGCTTTTGCGGCACGTTCACAACAGCGTGCAGAAGCGGCAATGTCAGCAGGGAAGTTTAGCGATGAAATTGTAGCGGTAGAAATTCCTCAGCGTAAGGTCGATCCTATTATTTTTGATAAAGATGAATTCCCACGTCAAGGCGTTTCAGCTGAGTCTCTATCTAAACTACGTCCTGCCTTTAAAAAGGATGGCTCCGTAACAGCAGCAAACGCATCGGGCATTAACGATGGTGCAGCGGCTGTCGTTGTCATGTCGAAAGAAAAAGCAGAAGAGCTAGGCATTCGACCACTCGCGCTAATTACAGCGAATGCGAGTGCGGGTGTAGACCCAGCTATTATGGGAACAGGCCCTGTAACGGCCGTAAAGAAAGCATTAGCAAAGGCTGATGTAACATTAGATAATATAGATTTAATTGAAGCGAATGAAGCTTTTGCAGCTCAATCTATTGCTGTAGATCGCGAACTAGGCTTTAATCATGATAAACTAAATGTGAACGGGGGAGCAATTGCTCTTGGTCACCCAATTGGTGCAAGTGGAGCACGTATTTTAGTCACGCTTTTACATGAGATGGAAAAGCGTGATGCAAAAATAGGTCTCGCAACACTATGTATCGGTGGTGGACAAGGTGTGGCAACTGTAGTCAAGCGCCCTTGAAGTGAATAAGAAGGTGAATTGCAATGGGAAAGAAACGAAAACAGCAGCAACGAGTGGATAATAGCGTGACAGCTAGTCTACCAAAGCAGGAGGCAGTTACATTAGCCGATCAACTAGGCGGTGATGTACTTGCCAGATTAAAAGCTGCAAAGC
>NZ_JBFTHS010000088.1:0-10403 GCF_056394365.1 Lysinibacillus sp. 10T31 | reverse complement strand
GACTTAGCATGATTTAACCATTTAACTAAGTAGACCTGAACTTTCCAAATCAAGTATTTGGACGGTTATTTGGTATACACAAATTTAGTATAACATGATATTTTTATTATTTTTAATGATAATTATTGACAACTATTAGCTGGTTTTGTGGAAGATTGGTTTTCAACTAAAGCCCCCTTTACTTTAAGTACAAAAATTCTTAAGCACATTAAAATTCCACAAAGTTCTAGTTTTGGTTTAGGTTTTCCTTTAAGTTGTCCTTAAATTTTATAATTCTAAACCATTGCTGAAATCCCTGTCTTAATAATAATTATGTTTTTTGGCTTTAAGTCTTCTATATCTTCTATTTGCTACTCCGAAAAAATCAGGTAACTAACAATGTAAAGCAGCAAAGTGTTTTTTTTCTAGCCATTAACAAAATCAGGAAAACTTAGTAAGAGATGTTTACAAACAACTTAAAGATGGATATACTTACAAAGTAAACAAAAATTCTTAAGGAGGTCGAATGAAATGATCGTTATCGTTATATTGATGTCATTGGTAGTTACAAATTCAGTAAAAATGAAAATCACACATTCGACCAGATCGGAATGGATCGCTTAAGGTTTTTTTGTAATTAAGCATACCCATACCGCAGGGAGAAGTGTGCCCCTGCGGTATTTTTGTGTCTTTTTTCACCGTAGGGGAGTCTCTCTACGGTTTTTTTCATTTTTCATGGTAATTTAAGGAGGTGATAATAAATGATATTAAACATTTTTGCTCTCACGATAACTATTACAAAACGTGAGATCTCTCATGAGAAAGCACTTCATAATGAAAATGCGAAAAAAATCTTTGAAGAGAACCGAAGAAAAGTAGAAAATTATATTCGTATTCGTCAATATTAATTTTGTTAATTAAAAAAATGAAAGGTGGGAATTGAAATGATTTATATGATCAAAAGACGTCATGCAGTTTTATGGGTGGAGAAAGACACAACCACCAGATGAAGTAATATAAAGTGACAATATAGCTATTTAATTTTATAATCTCCGTAAAGTTAACCCGTTCTAATCTAGGACGGGTTGCTTCAGGAGGTATTTTGCACTTTTGCGATATTTTACACATACAACTTGATGTAGTTTAAGAAAATGCGGAATTACAATGTTAGGGAAATTCTAATTCTAAAAAGCGTAATTCCTCGATATTAAAATTGAATTTGGCAATTTTTGTCTTAATTCCATTATTCTGCCCCGTTAGCCATCCATGTAGCGCAAAAAACAGCGCCCGATTGTTGAATAACATAAAATGGTTCAAACAATTAATCTTTAGTTTTGTGATAAAGCCCGCTTGTCTTTTGCTTAATTACTCACACAGAAACAAGCATGAGCTATCGAATCTTTCAAGATTATCTGATACGAAGTACCAATGATTATCAATTTTCTTATAATCCATATAATAATCAAATTCTTTGGCAGTCGGAAATTCGCCTGTAGACGAATAAATAAATCCCTCAGTTAAACCCCGCATTTCCAGAAACGGTTGTTCAGCTGATTGAAAAAAGACAAAGAATTTATTTTTCGAATGCATACCTGCTCTGATTGTCGTGGATTTAACAGCATTCATATATTGTGGAGGTGTGTAGTAAAAGGAAAACCCTTTATTGAGGCTTGCTTCTTTTTTAATTTCCCCATCGCCCAGCATTCGAATGATTTCTTCCCGATCCTCTTTATAATGGTAAAAATTCACCTCTGTTCTAATCAATGGCGGCAAAATAAATACTATCAATAGTGTTATTAGTTGAATAGTGATTGGAACCCATTTATTTTGAAATAAATAAATGATGGAGAAAAGAAAGATGAACAAAAATAACCCATATGATAATAACGCGAATTTAAAAGAACCATTATCGAAAATCTTAAATCCAGTATAAAACAATAGCAAAATGCTACTACCTATTGCAAAGAAGATTATATATTTCTTCATAATTGTTACCCTCCTAAGATGTTATGAAATATAAATACTATGTAAAAACACCAATAATTTATAATCATTGATTAGATTCCATTTTTATTTTAACATTCCTCTTTGATATTCCCATCCCTCGTTATTATACAGAACTATCTTCAAGAAAATCTTCCTCCATAAAATGGCCCGATTGTGGAACACAAGTTAAACATCAATGTTGAACTAACCTGCCCAGTTAGTAAAAAACGTCCTCACTTGTTGGAGAAACGCCACCGTTCCAATTTCATTCCATAGAATACTTTACCTATCAAATCTTAACAATGTATTGCCTTATTTTATATATGTAATTTTTTCCTCTTTCAACTAAATTGCTCCGTTAGTTCAATAAAGAAAAAAAGAGCTGCATACGCAACTCAATGACTTTTAACTAATCATTAACATATATTTACCCCTAGAATATATGTTAATTCATTCATAGATTTGTTATTTATAGTTTTCAAGATAATTTCCTTTTTCAAAAATTTCTTTTGCACTTAGGGCAGTCCATTCCTCTGGGGTTACATTTGGGTGCAAATCAAGATAGGATTTTACCATTTTATAGCCCTCACTGTAACAATAACGACTAGGAAGGCCATTACCTCCCAGAATAATTTCGTAAGACCGATTAAAGTCATACTTTTCGAGATCTAATACAATTTTTGACCAATAATATTTGTTGAATGTTGAATAAATTGGAGCAATATCAATATCAGGATAAACTAACTTTTCAAACATAAACGCCTTTCCTTCAAATATTAGGTTATCCAAAACAGTAAAAGGTGGAGCATTACGTAAGTACTTCTCTGTCCAAACACTATGATGATATTCGTGAGCCATGCTAGACCTTAAAACATCTTCGGTATAATATTTGTGGAAGGAAGTTCCTAAACTAACTTGCTCCGTTCGTATTATAAGGTCAGCCAGATATTTCTGGTTGATCATTTTTCAAATGGTTTTATTATAGCAGTAGCCAGGGTAGAACGTAACTGCTCGTGGGGCTTGACCCCGTCAACTAAACCGTTCGCCCCCCACGTGCCTAATAAACTTTTAATAGAAAATTATTGACAAACTATTAGCTGGTTTAGTTTAGTGCATTCCTTCACAAACTACAACATCGGGATACATTTAAAATACAACAGATTAGAGAATCTGAATTTTTATCCCTTCAATTGAAAAACTATTGGTTCAAATCAATACACCATTCACAGATTCCGATTCTAATTCCTTAATATCCTTTATCAGCATTTCAACATGCTCTTCTTTTGTAGCCCAACTAGTACAAAATCTAACAACACTGTGTATAGGATCGACTTTCTCCCAAAACGTAAAAGAATATTTTTTGGACAATTTCTCTAACACATCATTAGGCAAGATGGGAAACTGTTGGTTTGTTTTGGAATCGTATCGTAATGAAAATCCTTTTTCAACAAACGCCTCTCGAATCATCATCGCCATTTCTACGGCATGAGTAGAAATTTCATAGTATAAGCCATCTTCAAACAAGGTTTCAAACTGAATCCCTAATAATCTCCCCTTTGCTAACATTCCACCCTTTTGCTTGACCAAATACCGAAAATCTTTTTTAAGGTTATCATTTATGATGACTACGGCTTCCCCAAACAATGCTCCAATTTTCGTTCCACCGATATAGAACACATCACAAAGTCGGGCAATATCTGCGAAGGATAAATCGCTGTCTTTTGAAGCTAGACCATATCCTAATCGGGCGCCATCCAATACTAAAGGCAAATCACATTCCTTACAAACTTTGCTCAATTCCTCCAACTCAGATTTACTGTAAGTCGTCCCATTCTCGGTAGGGTGCGAAATGTAAACCAAGCCTGGCTGAACCGTATGCTCATGAGCGCCATCATTCCAATGAGTATCAAATAATTCTTTTACCTGTGCGGCTTGAATTTTTCCATCATCACTCGGCAAAGTAAGTACTTTATGACCAGTGGCTTCAATTGCTCCCGTTTCATGTACTGCAATATGGCCTGTAATTGCAGCAACTGCACCTTGATGCGGACGTAATATGGAAGAGATAATCGTAGTATTGGTTTGTGTTCCTCCAACTAAAAAGTGGATATCTGCATTCTCTACATCACACGCTTTTCTAATATAATTTCTGGCCTTTTCACAGTATTCATCCATACCATAGCCAGGTGTCTGCTCTTCATTGGTCTCCATTAATCGTTGCAGAATGCGCTTATGAGCACCTTCTGTATAATCATTTTCAAATCGTATCATCCATATTTCCTCCGAACTATTGTATTTATTGTGAATCATCTCTTTACGTTTTGAACAATATAAGTTAATAGGTCATTATCTTGCAATAATGAATTAAACTTGTCATTTCCCCATTTTTCCGTAACAACTTTCATCATCATATCGTGACGAATATATTCTTTAGCTAAAAGAACTAACATTGGTTCAGTTGTTTGAATTGCCTGAGGGATTTGACCGTCAATAAAGCCCGCAATCAGTACCTCTTGATTATCTTGAATAGTAATTGTTAATCTTTGGCTCATTCTATTTTTTTCAACTGAAGCTGTATACTGACGATGAAAAAATGCATTTCCAAAAGATGAGGTTTCTTCATCTGTAAAGAGTAATGAATACATTGTAGTTCCTTTATTAACTTGTTCTTCAGCAGAACTACGCAATTCACCCAATTCCTCTTCCCATGCAGAAAGCCAAATCTCCTCCTTCGATGCCTGCATTAATTTTTGCATGGCATGAATGATTTTCGCTCTCCCTTCAATATGCTTAATCACATTCACTTCTACAGGTTTTTCAATAACTTGCAATTCTTTCTCTAAAAAGGTAAGTGTCTCCTCTGTTTGCCTTTTTCGATTCATGACCAGTTCCTTTACTGGCACTGGAGTATAAGTTGGTGGTTCGGTTCGCAACTCTGTGATTGCTCCTTTTGCTACTAACTTCGCAATGACTGCATACACCATAGAGCGAGGCACACCACTCTTTTTACTGATTTCATATCCATTAATAACAGGCTCTTTCAGTAATGTTATATAAACCTTTGCTTCATTTTTCGAAAATCCAATCTCTTCAAACCTCTCAATTAGATCGACCATAGTATCTCCTTATTAGTAGTTATAACTATTACAACTATAATTTTTTAAATTTTTTTGTCAATACAAAGTTGTAATAATCCTTACTACTATATAGAATTTTTTAAAAGATTGATTCATAGTCAAAAAATTTTTAAAAAAACTCCTAACTAAAGAGTTAATGTCTTCTTTAACTAAACTTCTCTGTTAGTTCAATAAAGAAAAAAAGAGCTGCATATGCAACTCAATGTTCTTCAAGTAAAGCACTCGTTAGCCATCATGTAGCGCAAAACCAGTGCTACACCACAGAATATGAAAGATGTTTAAGTTCTTTCATGGGAGTTGAATAAGCACCTTTTCTTTTATTGCACATTTTGTTCGTACTGTGAATCAAGCTGTTTTCTTTTTTGTGATTTCTTCTTTTAAAATTTCTATAAAAACAGGCATAACTACTTCACAAAATGTTGAATGACCTTGACCTTTCTTGTATTCGATATCATGCCGTCATATAGGTCAGGAATTACATGATTCAATGCATCTATACTAGCAATTGCAAAATGAAAAGCTTCATGAGATATGTTGTTGCAATCGCTAACCAACTCTTCTATGTCTAACCAAGCAGTAGAGGCATCATCACTTTTCGTTTTTGCAACAAGGTAATATTCATCAGAAACTTCCTCGCACTATCTCAACTAAGTTTATCGCCAAAATTAGGCATACACTCTGCCTTGGATGAATATCTTAATGGGAATTACTTTTTAATAATTGGAGTGATACACTTGGGATACTTTGTAACTGTCGAACCTGGCGTCAACGTATTTATAGAGGACATCAATCCGAAGGGAAATAAAACGATACTTTTTATTCATGGATGGCCGCTAAACCATAACCAGTTCGAATATCAGTTCAACTTCCTTCCAACGCTTGGATATCGTTGTATCGGAATGGATTGGAGGGGATATGGTAATTCGGATAAACCTTTTAGCGGGTACAGTTTCGATAGATTAGCAGATGATGTCCGCATGGTCATCGAGACGTTACAGTTAACAAACATAACCCTGGCAGGACACTCTACAGGAGGCGCGATCTCGATCCGTTATATGGCTCGTTACAAAGGGTATGGGGTATCTAAACTCGTCTTGATCGACGCTGCCTCTCCATCTAGCGTTCCAAAAGAATTTACAAATAAAATCATCGAAGATACAAATCATGACCGACCGCAAATGCTGCAAGACCAAACGAGGAATTTTTTCTTTCAGTATATTTCCGAACCGAAATCCGATTGGTTCGTTTTAATGGGATTAAAAGCGGCGAATTGGGCGACTTCCGCCATTATGGTCACACTTAGAGATGAAAATGTTTACAACGATCTCGGTCAGATCGATGTACCCACATTAATTATTCACGGAATTCATGATAAAGTCGTTCCGTTTACTCAAGCTGAGGAAACAAATAAGCTGATCAAAAATTCGATGCTAGTTCCGTTCCAATACAGCGGCCATTGCGCTTTTTTAGAGGAGCGCGATAGATTCAACCAATTATTATCTTCTTTTGCATAACGACTCGGAATAGCAACACCGTCGCCAATTAATTCGTAAGCGTCAAATGGCCCCCACCTTAAATAGATGAGGGTTAATTTATGCTGATTTATGATTTAAATACGCGGCAGTCAACGGCCACGGCAGTAGTCGATCCAGTTCTTCCGGATCTTTCTGGTCTGATAACAGGCATAACTACTTCAAAAAATGTTTTTGAAACAAGGTAATTTTAACCGAGTTCCGGAGGGTTATTTGAGTTTCGATTTTTAATATAACATGAAGTGTTTTTTAATTTAAAAGATTTTTATTGACAATCTATTAACTGGTTTAGTTCAATAAGAGGTTAGATAAAAAAGGACTTACTGTTAAAAGTAAGTCCTTTGTGTATCTTATAAGAATATCTCGTCACAACTTAAGAATTTTATCATGTATAGCGAGGGTTTACGTAGTACATCATTATCCCTGATCTTGACCTTCATCTAAACTAAATTCAGTTACTTTCTTAAGGTCTTTATTTACATTAACTAAACATGTTTTTCCTCCATCATATTTAAAATAAAAATGATAGTACAAATCCTCTTTTGAATCTTTAGCTGCATTTACTTCTTTACTTTGTAGTTCTGAAAATTCATAGCTTTTACCATCTAATATGTTATTCTCTTTAACAAAGTTAGTTGCTAAATTTTTAGCTTCATCATAAGAAAAATCCTTATAATTTTGATTTTTAGCTTCTCCTGGATGATACTGTAGACTTACTATCTTATTAGTTTCAGCGTCTAATACTGCAGTATATTGAATGGCTGTATTTCCATTTATAAATTTACTATTTTTATTACTCCATCCTGTTATATAAAATTTGTGCCCGTCTATCTCATAAAACTCATTGTTTCTTTCATAAAAGTTTTTAGTATCTATTGTTTCATTAAAATTCTTTTGAAAAGCATTAAGTGCTACTTCTTTAAGTTTATTTTCTTTGTAACTGCCTTGTTCAGCAGCCTGTTCAGTCATTACTGTATTCTTTGGCACTATATTATTTGATGCATGTGCAATAGCTGTAACACCTCCAGTACTTAATATCCCAACTAACGCTAATCCCAATATTTTCGTTGATTTCATAATATTTTTCCTCCTGTAATCGCAAGTTTTAAATTTGTTTTACTTCCTTGCTATAACTGAAGTATAGTAGATAAATCTTAAGAATCTCTTATTATAACTCTTAAGAAAATATAAATATTATTAGTATCAAAATGAGAAAGCGAATCATTAAGCTTATACACCACAGAATATGAAAGAAGATTAATCAAAAAAGAGCGCATAAGCAACTCAATGATCTTTAATTAAAGCCCCAGTTAGCCATCCATGTAGCGCAAAAACCATCAATACACCACAGAGAATAAAAGATTATTTCGTTCTTTCAGGGAGTTTAAGTGTGATTCTTTACAAATTCTTAGATATTCGCAATGAAAAGTAGATCACTCCATATTTATTAATTCCTCATATTGTGCCGTACCTACCTTGTTTGTAAATTTATTTAAAGCTGTACTTCTATTTTTTAAATCAATTTCACAGGCAATTCACTATACAAACATTGCTATCACATCATAATAATAGTAAGGTAAAGCTAATTTAGCCTTACACCTCCTATTCTTTTTACTAAGGGTCACTCCATCCCAAGTGGCTCTTTTTTTATGGTCTTATCTCACAAAAATATATTTTTTAATGCCTATAGCTAAATGGTTTAACAACCATACTCCTTCTCCGCAACCAACATATTATGTATTGTAGAAAGGAGGTGTTTTTTATGGGATACTATGGCGGAAATGTTGGTGGCATTGGTAACTGCGGCTATTCCGGCGGCGGTTATGGTAATGGTTCTGCATTTGCCTTAATTGTTGTTCTATTTATACTTCTAATTATTGTCGGCGCTACTTTCTTAAATACAGGGTATTAACATTTCCGATGTAAGGGTCGCCCTCCCAGCCTGGTGACCCTTTATTAATTTCTTACATCAAAATGCCCCCACCTTACTGAACATTTTCTTTGAGATATTCATTCAAAATAGTTATGAAATTTATAGTTTCACTTTGGTATCTCTGTTTAAAGTAACCTTCTACTCCTTCTACTTCAACTAACCTGTACCGTTAGTTTAAGTACATTTCTTCACAAACTAAAAATTAAGAAAGTAACAAAGAGTCGTACTTTCATTTTAATTAACAATACTTATTTGATTTCCTCAGCCAACTCCAAAATAATTCCTTCTGGACCACGAACGTAGCATAATTTATAACTTTCTTCATATTGTTGTATCTCACTAAAGATTTCTGTACCCTTCTTTTTCAATTTGGCAACAACAGCTTCAATATCTTCAACAGTAAATGCAATATGTCGGATACCCAGTGTATTTGCAATGGGTTGCTGAATATCTTTTTCATCTGACGGTGTATAAAATTTGGTTAGCTCTATCCATGTCTGACCGTCTGTCGTTCCCAATCCAACACACGCTACTTTAACGTCATTAAGCCCAACTGCATATCCCATTAACTCTCCTTCCATTTCCCATTCCCCTTTCACCTCAAGTCCAAAATTGAGAAAAAACTCTTTAGCGGCAGAGAGATCATTTACGATTACACCCACATGATCTATTCTTCGGATCTTCAAATTTCATACCTCCATTGTTTCTGTTATTTTGCAATATCCTGTATTCAAATTCTAGTATTAACAAAGGGACGATTAATATAATAATAAGATACCAGCATTGCCAGTTGCATGGCTTTAGCCATATTAAAGAATGTGTTGCAGAAAATAGCCCTCTTGTTATACCTACCACAACACCTAGATACTAAAATTCCTTTTTAAAAGTAATTTTACAAATAAATCCATTTGATCCGATAAAAACAGATGAATAAATTGTATCATTCGTTTAGAGTATGGAATATTCCTTCTTGAACCATCCTGCCACGTTAGTGAAGTATTTATTTTTCTATGTATACTCTTTCTAGTAATTTGGAAATAATTCCTCTATAAAATAATATTTTTGGAGGAATGTATTTAGTTAATATCAAAAGCATGGGAAAATTGAAGGTTTTTCCTTACAAACTTTAAAAGCATATCGACTTCAGGCGGCATTACTTACTCGCTATTTTAAAGATGTTGATATTGAGCCACTTACGACTGTTCAACTAAAAGAGTACTTAGCAAAAACTAGTGTGTATCTTAAACTCTCTAGTCTTGCTCACCGAATTCGTTTTATGAAATATTGTTCCGTTGGTCACATGAAGAAGGACATATCTCTAAAAATCCAGCAGCTAAAATAAAAGAACCAAAAGTCAGAAAACGAATTCCTAAGTTTTTAACAAACATCTAAGAGAGGCATGCCATACTCCCCTGGAAAAAGCGATATTTGAGTTTATGTTTTCAACAGGATGTAGAATTGGAGAAATTGTTTCACTAGAGAAGAATAATATTAATTGGTCAGAACGCTCTGCAATCGTTAGAGGTAAAGGAGATAAAGAAAGAAAGAAAGAAAGAAAGAAAGAAAGAAAGAAAGGTTTACTTTAATATCCGCTGTGATATTTGGTTTAAACGATACATTGAAAGTCGTCAAGATAGAGATCCAGCTATTTTTGTTACTGAAAGAAATCCACATCGTATGAGTATTACGCAAATGAGGTATATCATTAAACGAATCTCCAGTCGTGCTGGAATAAATAAGATATACATCCCCATCAATTAAGACATAGTTACGCTACACATCTATTAAACAATGGCGCACCCATTGAAGTAATTCAAAGTTTAATGGGGCATGAAA